>JAPLHM010000337.1 GCA_026389635.1 Chloroflexota bacterium
GGTGTAGAGACGTAAAGCATTATGGCAGAAATGCGCGAAGTATGAAAACCCGTATTTTGTCCCGATCATGCTAAATTGGGTATAATGATGCTTCACCGAAGGGGAGCAAATATAAAATATGACAGCCGTGATTATCAGCGGGCTGGAGGTCTCGGCCTCCATCCGCAATGAACTTAAAGCGCGTGCGGCTACGCTGGCCACGCGGGGCATCGTGCCACACTTAGAAGTGATATTAGTGGGGAATGACCCCGCCTCCATATCGTATATCAAGTCCAAGCAGAAGGGCGCGGCCGAGGTGGGTATCGTAGCCAACACCACCCACCTGCCAGCCGACACTTCCGAGCGTAATATCATCGAACTATTGGACCGCCTGAATGCCGACGCCGCCGTGGACGGCATACTGGTGCAGGTGCCGCTGCCCGCCCACATCGACACCGAGAAGGTGCTCTACCACATATCCCCGGAAAAGGATGTGGACGGCTTCCACCCGGTTAATTTAGGCAAGCTGTTGCGCGGCGAACCCTGCTTCCTGCCCTGCACACCCCACGGCATCCAGCAGATGCTGATGCGCTGCGGCTATGACCCCGCCGGAAAGCACGTGGTCATCTGCGGACGCAGCAACCTGGTGGGCAAACCACTGGCCGCAATACTGCTGCAAAAGAAGAAGGGGGCCAACGCGACGGTTACGGTGGTGCACACCGGCACGGTCCACCTGCCCAGCTTTACCAGGCAGGCTGACATATTGGTGGCCGCCATGGGCAGTCCCGGGTGCATCACAGCCGACATGGTCAGGGAGGGCGCCGTAGTCATCGATGTGGGCGTCAACAGGGTGCCCGACCCAACTAAGGAGCGGGGTTACCGCCTGGTGGGCGATGTCGATTTCGAGGCGGTCAGAGGGAAGGCGTCGGCCATCACGCCTGTGCCCGGCGGTGTAGGACCCATGACGGTGACCATGTTGCTGCAGAACACCATTGAAGCCGCCGAACGCAAAGAGGGACACGCTTAAGGGAGATTTATTGCCATGCCTTATGACCCGTTGAAAATGAGCGACTGGCAGATCGCCGAGGAGGCGGAGAAGAACATGCCTCAACCCGCCGACTGGCCTGCCAGGCTGGACCTTCTCAAAGAGGAGATCATCCCCTATGGCAAAGTAGCCCGTCTGGACTACGCCAAAATCATGCGCCGGCTGGAGGACAAACCCGACGGCAAGTACATACAGGTGACGGGCATGACGCCCACCCCGCTGGGCGAAGGCAAGAGCACCACCACCTGCGGACTGCTGGAGGGCCTGGGCAAACGCGGTTACAAGGTGGGCGGCTGCATCAGGCAGCCATCGGGCGGACCTACAATGAATATCAAGGGCACGGCCGCCGGCGGCGGCAACGCACTGCTGATACCCATGACCGAGTTCTCCATGGGCCTGACCGGTGACA
The DNA here is from genome assembly GCA_026389635.1 of Chloroflexota bacterium. Lineage (GTDB taxonomy): Bacteria > Chloroflexota > Dehalococcoidia > GIF9 > UBA5629 > CAIMUM01. The sequence goes on from JAPLHM010000337.1 coordinate 1,434, forward strand.
TCAACGACATAACCAACGCGCACAACTTAGCTATGGTGGCGCTCACGGCCCGCATGCAGCACGAGCGCAATTACGATGACAGGAAGCTGAATACCCTCTCCGGCATGAAGCGTCTGGACATCGATCCCACGCGGGTGGAGATGGGATGGGTCATGGATTTCTGCGCGCAGAGCCTGCGCAACATCATCATCGGCGTGGGCGGCAAGATGGACGGTTTCACCATGCAGTCCAAGTTCCAGATAGCGGTCAGCTCCGAGCTGATGGCGCTGCTGGCCATCGTGAGGGACCTGGCCGACCTGCGCCACCGCATGGACAGGATCACAGTGGCCTACAGCAAGCACGGCGACCCGGTGACGGCGGGAGACCTGCAGGTAGGGGGCGCCATGACGGCCCTCATGCGCAACACCATACACCCCACACTTTGCTGCACGGCGGAGTACCAGCCGCTGATGGTGCACACCGGGCCTTTCGCCAATATCGCCCTCGGCCAGTCCTCCATCATCGCCGACCGGCTGGGCCTCAAGCTATTTGATTACCATGTTACCGAGAGCGGCTTTGCCGCCGACATCGGGTTCGAGAAATTCTGCAACGTCAAATGCCGCATCAGCGATCTCAAACCCAGTGCCTCGGTGCTGGAGGTCACCGTGCGCGCGCTCAAGATGCACGGCGGCGGACCCTCGGTGGTGCCCGGACTCAAGATACCGGACGAATACATGCGTGAGGACCTGGACCTGCTGGAGAAGGGCCTGCCCAACATGCTGCACCATGTAAAGATAATCAAAGAGGCCGGCGTCAAGCCGGTGGTCTGCATCAATGTCTTCCACAGCGACACAGAGGACGAGATCAAGATGGTCAAGCGGGCGGCCGAGGGTGCGGGTGCGCGCTGCGCGGTGTCGCGGCACTGGGAGTTCGGCGGCGAGGGCGCGCTGGAACTGGCCGACGTGGTCAAGGAGGCCTGCGACGACGACAACGAGTTCAAATTCCTCTACCCGCCCGAGATGAAGATACGCGACCGGGTGGAGAAGATAGCGCGCGAGGTCTACGGCGCTGCGGGCGTCTCATGGTCACCGGCGGCCGAGGCCAGGGCCAAAATGCTGGAGTCCGACCCCGAGTTTGACGACTACGCCACCATCATGGTCAAGACCCACCTCAGCTTGAGCCACGATCCGCTGCTCAAGGGCGTGCCCAGGGGCTGGATCCTTCCCATACGCGACATCATCATCTATTCCGGCGCCAGGTTCCTGTGTTTCTTTGCCGGCGAGGTCAATATGATGCCCGGCACCGGCTCCAACCCGGCCTTCCGCCGCATCGATATCGATACCCTCACCGGCAGGGTGCACGGCCTGTTCTAAGGTCATGCGTCTATCTGATTTCGACTACCACCTGCCGCCTGAATTGATTGCCCAGCACCCGGCGGCTGAACGCGATCAGTCCCGCCTGATGGTGATCGACCGCCGCAGGCAAAGCGTCGAGCACCGTCATTTCCACGAGATCAGCCAGTACTTCAACGCGGGGGATATGCTGGCTCTCAACGATTCCCGCGTCATACACGCGCGCTTAAACGGGGTAATCGAGAGTAGCGGACGCAGGGCGGAGGTGTTGCTGCTCAAACGCATGGAGGACGGCGCCTGGGAAGCGCTGGTTAAGCCCGGCCGGCGGCTGATGCCCGGGTCAAGGGTGACCGTAGCGGGAATCAAACCCGGGGTTGAGGGTGATATGACGGTCAGTATTCTCAGTGCCGGGGAGGGCGGCCTGCGCAGCGTGAGCCTGGGCGGCAATGTCCTGCCGGACGGCTACGGGAGCATGCCGCTGCCGCCCTACATACATGCCAGGCTGGACGATGATGAGCGCTACCAGACGGTATACTCAAGGCCCGAGGGCAGCGCGGCCGCCCCTACGGCGGGACTTCACTTCACCGCGGGACTGCTCGACGGGTTGAAGAGTAAGGGGGTCAACACGTCCTTTGTCACCCTGCACGTGGGACTGGACACCTTTCGGCCTGTGCGCGCGGAGGATCCGTCTATGCACCACATACACACCGAGTACGGGTTGGTCAGCCGGGATACGGCGGACCTGATAAATGACACCCATAGCCGCGGCAAACGCGTGGTAGCCGTGGGCACGACCTCGGTGCGGCTGATAGAGGCCGCCTCCCTGGAGGGCCGGGCGGGGCCATTCGAGGGGCAGGTTGGACTTTTCATACTGCCGGGCTACAGGTTCCAGGTCACCGATGCCATGGTCACCAATTTCCATTTGCCGAAATCCACACTGCTGATGATGGTGTCGGCCTTCGCCGGGCGCGAGTTCATACTGGACTGTTACGAAGTGGCTAAAAAAGAAGGTTACCGCTTTTTTAGCTTCGGCGATGCAATGCTCATTATTTAAAGCGCCATCTCGACGATCTCGGATAACTCCAGCACACGGATGCTGTCTCCCATCTTGAGGTCGCCCAGGCCGTCCTCCATCATAGTGACACAATAGGGACAGGCCACGCAGATAGTGTCCGGTTCCTTCTTGAGCACTTCACCGACCCGCTCGATGTTGATGCGCCTGCCTGTGTTCTCCTCCATCCACATACGTCCGCCGCCGGCGCCGCAGCAGAATGACCGGGCGCGGCTGCGCTCCAATTCGAGGGGTGGCCGTCCGGTGGCCTGCGCTATAAGTTCCCGCGGCTGATCGAAAATGTGGTTGTAGCGTCCCAGGTAACAGGAGTCGTGGAAGACCACCTTTCCCACTTCCGCCGAACCCTTCAATTTCAATTTCCCTGAGCCGGCCAGTTCCCTGATAATCTCGCTGTGGTGCAATACCTGGAAATCAGCGCCGAAGCGGAGATAGTCATTCTTGAGAGTGTTGTAGCAGTGGGGGCACTGGGCAATTATCTTCTTTACGCCGAGCTCCCGGAACTGCCCCACGTTTTCCTTAGCCATGAGGTCGAAAATATACTCGTTGCCCAGCCGCCGCAGGCTGTCGCCGCAGCACTTCTCCTCACGTCCCAGTATGCCCCAGGACAGGCCGGCTGCGTTCATTATGTTGGCGATGGCAAGCGTATTGCGTTTATTGCGGGTATCGAAAGACCCGGCGCAGCCCACGTAGAACAGGTACTCGGTGCGGTCCTTTTCGAAAGGCGGGGCCTGTGTCTCCACAGCCCATTTGCCCCTTTCGGCGGGTATGATGCCCCAGGGGTTGCTGCGGTTCTCCATGTTCTCAAAGAGCGAGAGCAACGCGTCCGGGAACTTAGACTGCATCTCCACTAAGCTCCGCCTCATATAAACAAGCTTGGGCACGTGCTCGATGAAGACCGGGCACACCTCCATGCAGGCGCCGCAGGTGGTGCAGTCCCAGATGGCTTCCGACCCCACACTGCCCTCGCAACCCCCGCCTATCAGGGGCAGGCCGGGCAACCTGCCTTTTTCCAGCGCAGGCCCATTGTGCAGCAAATTTATTTTGATATCGTGGATGACCAGGCGCGGGTTGAGCGCCTTGCCCGTGATGGTGGCCGGGCAGTTGTCATTGCAGCGCCCGCACTCGGTGCACGAGTAGGCATCGAAAAGGTCCTTCCAGCGGAACCGGTCGACGCGGTCCACCCCGTAGCTGTTGCCCGCGGCGAAAATCTCGGGCTCAATGGTGTTGACCGTTCCTGCATTGGAGAAAAAGCAGTTGGGTATGGAGGTCAGGATGTGCATATGCTTGCTGTAGGGCAGGTAATCGAGAAAGCCCAGCAGCGTGACGGTATGCACCCACCAGAAAGCGGTTACCATGGCCGGCAAAACGGCTGCTGGGAGGGATGCAAAAATATAGCCGCCCACAAAGTTAGAGACGGGCATGAATGGCGCGGCCTGCAGGTTGCCTATGGCAATCTCGCTGCCGTTAAGGCCGAAGTAGGCCAGCATGAGGATGGTCACCAGTCCGAGGATTACGAAGGCGTCGGGTGAACGGGCATCTATGTAGCGTGGCGGGAAGAGCAGGCGCCGTCCCATGGCGATGAGGACTGCCAGCAGCGCCAGCAGCGAAACGATATCGAAAATAAAGGCCAGAGCGTAATCCAGGCCCGTGGGCAGCAGTAATAATGCTATATATTGGGGGAACAGTCCCTGCAGCAGGAACACGGCATTGGCAATCAGCAATATGATAAAGCACCAGAAAAAGACCATGTGGTTGAGTCCGAAGGGGTAACTTTTGGTCACTACGCGCCTCTGTCCGAAGGCGTAGACCAGCATATTCCAGGTGCGCCTGCCGATATGGTCGAAGCGGTTGTCGGGTCTGCCCAGCGCCACTAGCCGGAACCTGTACCAGCAGCTCCAGGCAAAGAAAAGGACAGCTACGCTGAAGACCGCCGCGAATATCATCACCTGGCCCTGCATAAACTTCTCCTTTTCACATACTGTCTGATCAGTTTTTACTACCGGCCCGCAGGGCCTTTATCTGCCGTGTCAGCGACGGGACTATCCTGGACAGGTCGCCCACCAGTCCGTAGTGGGCAACCTCGAAGATGGGGGCGTTTCTATCGCGGTTGATGGCGATGATGATATCCGAGTTCTGCATTCCGACTATATGCTGGATGGCCCCGCTGATACCGCAGGCAATGTAGATTTTAGGTCGCACCGTCTTGCCGGTCTGCCCTACCTGGCGTTCAGACGGCATCCAGCCGGCATCCACCGCGCTGCGCGAGCAGGCCACCACGCCGCCGAGTTCATCGGCCAGGTCCTGCAGCAACTTGAAATTCTCCACCGACTGCAGCCCGCGTCCCCCCGAGACGATTATATCAGCGGCAGTTATGTCAACCTCGTGGCCTGTCCGGCGGTCGATGATCTCGATCACCTTGGTGGCCACCTCGTCCTCTTTGATATCCAACCATTCCCGCACGATTTCGCCGTTGCGGGAGTCGTCTTTCTCATGCATGTGCATAGTATGCGGCCTGACCGTAGCCATCTGTGGCCATGACTTCTCGGTCACGATGGTGGCCATGATATTGCCGCCGAAGGCCGGGCGCGTCTGCATAAGCAATCGCCTTTCGTCATCCACGGCCAACCCGGTGCAGTCGGCCGTTAACCCGGTGCGCAGTTCGGTGGCCACTGCCCCCGCCAAGTCCCTTCCCACGCCAGTGGCGCCGATCAGGACGATCTCCGGGCGGTACTCGTTGGCTAAGTAGCACAGCGCCTTGAAATAGGGTTCCGTGCGGTAGTAGCGGTAGACCGTCCCATCCACCAGATAAACTCTACTGGCGCCATAAGCAAAGGCATCTTTGCAGATAGCCTCAACCTTTTCGCCGATGACGACGGCGCAAAGCTCCACTTTAAGCTGTTTAGCCAGGGTCTGCCCCACACCCAGCAATTCCCAGGAGACGGCAGCCGGTATGCCGTCTGTCTGCTCCACGAACACCCAGACTCCCCTGTACAGGCCGTTGCCGGCCGTTATCGCTTCCTCATCCGCCTCCTGCAGGTCTGCTTTTTGACCCAGGGCGGCCAGTTCATCTATCAGCTTCAACTGTTCCGGCGTGTAATATATCTCCAGCGCCTGCGCCGGGCAGATCTTTACGCACCTGCGGCAGCCCGTGCACCTGGCGATATCGACCAGCGGCACGCCCTGGTCCGTGATACCCACCGCGTGCCTGGGGCATACGGTCAGGCAGCGTGAGCCGCAAGCAATGCACCTGCCTTCCACCGGCCTGGCCACACCCAGGGGCTTTTTGACCTTTTTATCTTCCGGCATATCTTTCCAACTTTATAGCCGATGCGGATTCACTGGGTCGAGATGACGTTCCTGCCGACAAGTTTTTCCAGCAGCATGCGGGCCGCCTCGTCCGGATCGGCTATAGATTCACCATCCAATATCTGGCCGGGAGGCCGGTCGGGGGAGAAAATCCTGCGCACAGAGGTGGCCGAACCTTTGAGGCCGATGACGTTTTCGCTCAGCTTGAGCACGCCGTTGTCCCAGGTCTTGACGCGGGCATCAAGGGACATCAGGCGCATAGGCACCGACGGGTAACGCGGACGGTTGATCTCGCGCAGCACCGCTATCATGGCCGGCAGGGAGGAATCCAGCACCTCGTACCGCTCCTCGAACTTGCAGCGCACCCTGATCCTTTTGTGCTCGACGTCAACGCTCTCGATGCGGTCAACCGATGTAAGCTGTGCGCACTTGAGACGTGTGGCGATGCCCGGTCCCACCTGGGCTGTGTCACCGTCGATGGTCTGTTTACCGCAGATCACCATGGCCAGTTCATCTGTTTCGGCCAGCATGCGGATGGCGGAGGTCAGCACCATGCTGGTAGCCAGCGTATCGGCGCCTCCGAAGGCGCGGTCGCTCAGCAGCACCACGTCATCAGCGCCCAGGGCCAGGGCCTTACGCAGCGTCATCTCCGCGCCGGGTGGCCCCATGGAAAGGGCTACTACTTTGAAGCCATACCTCTCCTTCAGCCGCAGGGCCTCCTCGAGGGCATGCGCGTCAAACGGGTTGATGATGGAGAAATATTTATTAATGCGCATTTATGCGTATTATTATAGTATATTTTGGCGATGTCATTGACAACCACATCCTGCAGTACGTAGAATGCAGTTCATATCCGGGAAAATTGTGGTAACTTAGAAAATGTGTGGAATTATCGGCTACTGCAGCAAGAACGGCAGGGCTGCAGCTGTTATTTTTGAGGACCTCAAGCGCATGGAATACCGCGGCTACGATTCATCCGGCGTAGCCATGATATCCAATGGCAAACTGCTGGTGAAGAAGGGCGTGGGCAGGCTGGAGCAGGTCAATGAAAAATACGGCTTAGATAGCCTGCCCGGCAGCGTGGGCATCGGGCATACGCGCTGGGCCACGCACGGCGGAGTGACGCAGGTCAACACCCATCCCCACTGCGACTGCAACAACGAGATCGCCGTGATCCACAACGGCATCATCGACAACTACCAGGAGCTGCGCAAAGACCTGGTCAAGCGCGGTCACCGCTTCCTCTCCGAGACAGATACCGAGGTCATTCCCCACAAGCTGGAAGACGAGATGAAGAAAGGACGTTCCCTCGAGGAGGCCGTGATGTCGGTAGCCCCCAGGCTGCAGGGATCATACGCC
>JAPLHM010000081.1 GCA_026389635.1 Chloroflexota bacterium
TCAGGCACTACCTCCTGGACTAAGCCCATGCGCAGCGCATGCTCTGCATTTATCATGGCGCCGGTTTCGATAAGGTAAAGGGCATTGCCCAGTCCCACGATGCGAGGCAGCCTTTGCGTCCCGCCATCTATGAGAGGCACACCCCAGCGGCGGTTGACCACTCCGAATTTTGCCCCGGCAGCCGCAATGCGGAAATCGCACCAGCATGCCAGCTCCAGTCCTCCCGCCAGGCAGTAGCCGTTGATGGCAGCTATGGTCGGCTTGCCCGTATCCGTGACCCTGCTGAAACCCATCGGGCCGCTCCCGTCAGCACCCTTTCTTTCCAGCAGCCCCCTGGCTGATTTAAGGTCGGCGCCGGCACAAAAGGAAAGGTCGCCCGCTCCTGTCAGCACCATAACCCTCAGTTCCCGGTCACGTTTGAACTCATTCACAGCCGATTCCAGCAGGCCGGCTGTCCCGGCGTCCACGGCATTGCGAACCTCAGGCCGGTTTATCCTTACAATAAGGACCTGCTGGCGCCTCTCTGTCTCAACCGTTGCCATTAAAAATCCTCCTACTGATAGCGCAGCGATTCCACCGGGTCCATGCTGGCCGCATGGAAGGCCGGGTAGAGGCCGGAAGATATGCCGATAAAGGTAGATACTCCCAGCGCAATCAGGACGATATCGAGGGAGAAGGGCGCCTGGACGGTATAGCCTCCCAAGTTGACCCCGGTCACCATGAGCACAAAGAGGAAGGCGATGATGATGCCGACGACCCCGCCTGATATGCTGAGAATGGCGGATTCAACCAGGAACTGCTTCATAATATCCAGCCTCCTGGCGCCCACGGCCTTGCGTATGCCGATCTCGCGAGTGCGTTCCGTGACAGATACCAGCATAATGTTCATGATGCCGATGCCGCCGACCACCAGGGAGATGGCGCCCACGCTGGCTAAGAAGACCTGGAAGACCTCCAGCGCCTGTTTCATCTGGTTGAGTATCTCGCGCATATCCATGACGTAGAAATCGTTTTCCTCGCCCTCGCGGATATGGTGGCGCTGCCTCAGCACCGATATAGCCTCGTCCTTGGCGCTGCCGATATGGTCTGCGGATACGGCCCGCACGGCTATGGTCTGTACAGGCCGTCCTTCCGTGGTAGTCTCTCCCATCAGCTTGGCCTGCATGGTGGTCAGCGGGATCATGACAAAATCGTCAGCACCCGGCAGGAAGCCTCCCTTGGCCTGCAGCATGCCTACGACCTCAAATATGCGGCCATCCACCCGTATGCTTTTGCCCAGCGGATCCTCATCCTTAAAAAGGTTAACCCTGGCCGTGGCGCCCAGCACAACCACACTGGCGCCCGACATAACGTCTTCATCGGTTATATATAAACCCCGCTCAACAGGGTAATCGATTATGCCGCGGATGTTGGGCATAACTCCCATTACATCCGTGCCGACTTTTTCGTTGGCATAGGTGACCATGGACATTTTTTCGATGAAGGGGGACACCAGGGCCACCGATGGTAGCCGGCTGGAGTTCTCCAGGGCGATGGCATCCTCCATGGTCAGCTTGCGTGTTATGCCGGATATCTGATCGGCCATCTGTGAAGAACTGGTAACATATATTGTCTCGGCTCCGAGGCTCTTGAAGATGGCCATCAGGTTGGCCTCGTGCCCACGCCCGAAGGAGATCAGGAAGACCACCGAGCTTACGCCAATCACTATGCCCAAAATGGTCAGTCCCGACCGCATCTTATTGGCGCGCAGTATCTGCAGCGATACGCTAAGGCAGTCCCTGAAACTCATCACTTACTATTATATTGCAATTTCATTTCAGATACCCGCCAGGCCTTCCACATTCCAGAAACCCATACGGTCATTATCATGTTTATCATCTATAACTTGATTTATCATTTATATTGTTATATAATCAATTTAGTTATGGTAGTTAAATACCATGAAAGCCGGACAGGAGGGTCGACGATGCAAAAGTTGCTTACCACCAAAGAGGTCGCTGAAATGCTGAGGATGCGCATTGAAACCATCGTACGTAAGGCAGAGCAGGGGTTGCTACCAGCCGTAAAAATAGGCGGCAGGTGGCGCATCCCACAAGACCGGCTGGAGCAATGGTTCAGGGAAAAAGAAGCCGCATCCGCTGATGCGGTCGGTAAGAAGCCAGGTAAGCCGATCGTATTGAAAACTTACCACATGGGGGGAAGCCGGGACACATATTCCCGCAAAGATATCTATAAGGATTTATAATGGACGGCAGGGTTTTCCTGGATACCAATATACTCGTATATGCAGCC
>JAPLHM010000265.1 GCA_026389635.1 Chloroflexota bacterium
CATCCACCAGGGCGATACCGTGGTCATCTCGGCCACGCCCATACCCGGCAACGAGTCGCTCATCAACCGCACCATCGACAACCTTTTCCGCCAGGGCGCCAACGTTATCTACGGCTCGCGCTCCAACGTCCATGTGCACGGCCACGGCAGCCAGGAGGAGCTCAAGATGCTGCTCACCCTGGCCAAGCCCAGGTTCTTCGTCCCCATACACGGCGAATACCGCCATCTCGTCATACATGCCGGCCTGGTTAAAAGCCTGGGCATACCGGAGAGCAATATATTTGTCATGGATAACGGCAATATACTTGAGATCGATGGCGAGAAAGGGCGCATAGTTAGCAGGCTGCCCTACGGCAATGTCTACGTGGATGGCCTGGTGCTGGGCCGCCATGCGCAGGTGATACTGCGGGACCGCAGGATGCTCTCGCGCGACGGCATCGTGGTGGTTATCGTCGCACTGGATAAGAAGGAGGGCTGTCTGGTGGGCACACCTGATATCGTATCGCGCGGCTTCGTGGACGCCGAGCATGACGGCGCCGTGATCGAGCTGGGCCGTGAGCTCGTAGCAAGCACGCTGGGCAAGGGGCGCCACACGGAGCAGGGCGCCGTACACACCCGCGTCAAGGAGGGAAACAACAGCCAGAAATCATCGCAGAAGAAAGCCGGCAAGGGCGCCGGTAGTTCATTCCTCGCCTTCATCTTTTCTCCCCCCGTGCTGCTGGCTGTTATATTTGTCATAGCAGTCTGCCTGCTTGTCGCCTTCTGGCCGCTCATCATGCGGGCTATGGGTGAACTGGGCGCGGACATCTCCTCCGCCCTCGACAAGGCCGGGGCCAATATCGTCAGGATGACGGGATTGGGCGTGGTCTTCGTTATTGCCGCCATCATCGGGCTGCTCATCATTTTAGGCCGCCCTTCCTCCTTCGCGCGCAACTGGAACTACTACATAGCCGCCGCAGCCTTCATGGCGGCCGCCTGGGGCATACTTTCCTTCCTGCGCCCATCCGGTTCCGGGATACTGGCCCAGGTTACGCTGGGAGGCTATATCGGGCAGGCCATCGTCACCGGTTCAACTGTTAGCGGGATATTTATCCTCCTGGCACTGGTAATACTGGGCGTATTCCTGGTGGCGCCCGAATGGACTCTGGGACTATTCAAACGCACGGCTAAGGGAACGGCCGGGGCCGTCGGCGGGATCGCGGGTGCCGTCAAAGAATCGAACGCCGGCAAAAAGGCCTTGCCCTCCGCAAAGGAGGCTGAACAAGAACAGCCTGTTAAAGCCGGGAAACAGGATGAGCCGGCCGCGCCCGTGGACACCGCCGTAATGGACAGGCTGCGTTCCGGCATAACCGTGGGCGGCTGGTCGCTGCCCAATATAAATATACTCGACAAGATCGCCGAGACCATCATCAGCGACAGCGAGATAGAGAAGCGCAGGGAGACCATCGAGGAGGCGCTGGCCAGCTACGGGGTTGAGGCTAAAGTTATCGAGGTTAACCGCGGCCCCACGGTCACGCAGTTCGGCGTCGAGCCCGGCTGGGACCGCAAATTCAGGGAAATCAGGGAGAAGGACCGCGACGGCAACGTCTCCACCAGGCAGGAGGAGGTAGCCCGCACGCGCGTCAAGGTCGAGCGCATTAATTCACTGGCCAACGACCTGGCGCTGGCGCTGGCCGCGCCCAGCATCAGGATCGAGGCGCCCGTGCCCGGCAAATCCATGGTGGGCATCGAGGTGCCAAACACCACATTCGGCTCAGTCGGCCTGCGCGGCGTGATGGAGAGCACCGCCTTCCAGAAGATGCTGGCCAAATCCAGGCTGGCCATCGCGCTGGGCAAAGGCGCCGGCGGCGAAACCATAGTGGGTGATTTGGCCAAAATGCCGCACCTGCTGATCGCCGGCGCCACCGGCAGCGGCAAGAGCGTCTGCCTCAACTCCATCATCTGCTGCCTGATGATGAACAATACGCCCGATGCCGTACGTATTGTAATGGTGGACCCCAAGCGCGTCGAGCTGGTTAACTACAACAACATCCCGCACCTGGTATCGCCCGTGGTGGTAGATACTGAGAAAGCCATAATGGCCCTGCGCTGGCTGAGCGCCGAGATGGACATACGCTACAAGCGCTTTTCGGCAGGCAAGGCGCGCAACATCGAGGAATTCAACAAGAACAGGCAGCCGTCCGAGTGCATGCCCTACATCATCGTGGTCATCGATGAACTGGCCGATCTCATGATGGCCGCCTTCGACGAGGTCGAGCACGCCCTTTGCCGCCTGGCGCAGCTTGCGCGCGCCACCGGCATACATTTGATCGTGGCCACGCAGAGGCCGTCGGTGGACGTGGTTACCGGCCTGATTAAAGCCAACTTCCCCACGCGCATGAGCTTCGCGCTGACCTCGCAGGTGGATTCCCGCACCATCATCGATTCCGCCGGCGCCGAGAAGCTGCTGGGCAGGGGCGACATGCTTTATATGCCGCAGGACGTTTCCAAGCCCAAGCGGCTGCAGGGCACCATGGTCGGCGACGCCGAGATAGAGAGGCTGGTCACCTTCTGGGCCGGCCAGCGCCGCCAGGAGGCGCCGACTATTAGATTTGAGGATATGGCCCTGGCCGGGGCCGACGGCAAGAAGCCAGCCGAGGACGAACTGCTCGACAAAGCTCGCCAGCTTGCACTCGAATCCAAGGAAGTCTCCGCTTCTTATTTGCAGAGGAAATTGCAGATCGGCTTCCCTCGGGCGGCCAGGATAATGGACAAGTTGAAGGAGGAGGGGTTTGGGAGGGAGAAGGGAGAAGCGTAATTTGGTGTATAATTACGTCAAAGGGGCGCACCCACAAAACCCCAATGAGCAGGCAAAATGAGTAAGTTGACAGGGATTAAATATACGGTGATTCTGGAACCGGAAATGGACGGGGGTTATTCTATTCATTGCCCGGCACTCCCGGGTTGCCACAGCCAGGGTAATACGATCGCAGAATCCATTACCAATATCAAAGAGGCAATCCTGCTCATTATGGATACACACAGGGATAGACGGAAACATATACCCGCAGAAACGCCTGAAATAGTGACCGAGGAAATCCGCCAGATACTCAAGGCGAGGGCAGAAGATGGGTTGCCACTCGTCATTGAAACCCATGAAATAGAACTGCCAACAGGGGTTCCCGTTTAGTGCCCCGCCTACCCGTTATATCTGGTAAGCAAGCCATTGAAGCGTTCAGGAAGATTGGCTGGAAACCGGACCGCCATCACGGTAGCCATATTGTTTTAATCAAAGAGAAAAGCCCCATAATTCTTTCAATCCCCGATCATAAAGAAATCCGCCGCGGCACGCTCAGAAGCCTCATACGAAATGCTGGGTTAACTGTAGAAGAATTCGTCGCGTTGCTTAAAGACTAAATCACCATATTAAGCTTCGAACCCACCCTGTTGAAGTGGAGCGACCCCCCCCAAAGCGGACAGGCCTGAGGGACTGTCCCTGCCGAGGTGCGTATAGGATTATTATAAGACTTTCTATATTATTACACTCGAATTGACACGGGGGGGGGCGAGAGTAGACTGCCTTATATAGACATAATATAAAATTAGTATCTTTGGGCATTATTGAACCTGGCGGGGAGGCAAATGGCAAAATGAGGAAATCCGGAGCTAAGGCAGGCAGTGTTGCTAAAAAGGGGGCCGCTAAAAGAGCGGTCAAGCCCGCGGTAAAAAAGGGTGGTGTGGCGAAGGCGCTTGTTTCACCTGCACCAAACGAAAAGCCCGAAAAAGATACCGGCTTCCCCATCATCGGCATGGGCGCCTCCGCGGGAGGCCTGGAGGCCTTTGAGCTTTTCTTCCGCAAGATGCCACCCAAAAGCGGCATGGCGTTCGTGCTGGTATCCCACCTCGATCCCGGCCATGCCAGCATGCTGACCGAGATAATGCAGAGGAATACGTCCATGCCCGTTGTCGAGGCGCTGGACCAGCTAAAGGTCGAGCCGGACCACGTCTACGTTATACCGCCCAACCGGGACATGTCCATATTTCACGGCGCCCTCCATCTCAGCGTCCCCCAAGCCCGGCGCGGCCAGGGGATGCCTATAGATTTATTCCTGCGCTCGCTGGCCGACGATCAGGGGGAAAAGTCCATCTGCGTCATCCTTTCCGGCACCGGGTCGGATGGCACGCTGGGCCTGCGCGCAATTCACGGGGCGGGCGGGGTATCCTTCGTGCAGGACCCGTCCACAGCAAAATATGACGGCATGCCCGGCAGCGCTGTTAGAAGCGGCCTGGCCACTTACGTTTTGCCCATTGAGAAGATGCCGGAACAGCTGTCCGCCTATGTGAAATCCTTCTTCGAAAAAAAGATAAGGCCCGCTTCGCCTGCCCCGGCCACGACGGGTGCACTCAGCAAAGTCCTCATGCGTATCCGCTCTGTGACGGGCCATGATTTCTCATTGTACAAGCGCAGCACCATCAACCGCCGCATAGAGCGGCGCATAGCGGTCCACGGTGTAGCGAATATAAACCAGTATGCCCGTTACCTGCAGGAGCATCCCGAGGAGGTGAATATCCTCTTCAAGGAACTGCTCATCAATGTAACTAACTTCTTCAGGGACGCGGAAGCCTTTGACGTGCTCAAGAAGGATATACTCCCACAGATGTTCGAGCATAAGCCGGATAATTACATCTTCAGGTTGTGGGTGCCCGGGTGCGCTACCGGCGAAGAGGC
>JAPLHM010000087.1 GCA_026389635.1 Chloroflexota bacterium
CTCCAGTTCCTCATGGTGATAGACGCCCGCTACGATGTGGTGCTCTGCACTTTGATGGCCGGTGAAACGCCTGCCTGTGAGCACAAGCTCCCGTACCACGTGGGCGGGCAAAACGCTGCCCAGCAGGGCGCCTGTGCCCGGGAGGATGGGAAAGTCCCTGTCCACCGCCGGTATGCAGAAAAACCCCCTGTCCGACCTCATGAAGCGGAAATCGAAGCAGCAACTGAGTACCGCCGCACCCCCGAAGACGTGCCCGTTGAGCAGGGCGACGGTGATCAGGGGAAGGGTCAGCAGGCGCATGCGCAGCTCCAGACCCCTGGTTAAAAACCGTGTTACAGCTTCCCGGTCGCCCGCGTCCTGCATAGCTTTGATCCAGTCTACGTCAAAACCGTTCGACCATATGTGGGGGTGTCCCGATCTCACCACCAGCGTCAGCGCAGCAGTCTCCTTCTCCACCCTGTCGATAACAGCCAGCATATCATCGCAGAACTGCAGATTGAGCTTATTGTCGCCCTCGTCCATGGTAACCAGGGCTACCCTGTCTACCAGTTTTAAATCGATCCTGGCCATGCAGTCCTCCATCATGGTGTAAAGATGCAGGTCAGCGTGTCATATCGTCCGGCCTGACCTCTTTGCCCGTTTTGGCCGATTCCAGGACCGCCAGGGCGAACTGCAGGACGGCCCTGCCCGTCGGGCCGTCCAGAACGGGTTGCCCGCCTGTTTTCAGAACGTCTATAAAGTGCCGCGTGCAGTCGATAAAGCCGTGGGACCAGTCCACGCGGTCCACGGGTACGGGGGTGGTTTTCCCATCCCTGTATAGCATAAGCTCGGGCAGGTCTACGCTGCGGGTGGTATAACGGTTGATGAATATCATGCCTTTATCACCGATTATCTCGATCCTGTCGTCATCAACGTAATAGTCGGATGCAATCTGAGTATTGGGTGTGTGCTCAATGTCGAAGACGCCGTAGCGCCGCGCACCCTTGAACTGGAACATGATGGTGGCGGGCGCGTCCAGGTGGACCCCCGGCAATACCTCGGTGCGGTCGATCCATGCGTAAACCCTCTCCACCGGACCCATCAGGTAGTGCGCCAGCGAGAACAGGTGGTAGCCGTGGTCGAACACCATCGGCCCTCCCCCGCATTGCTCCTCGTTGAAACGCCAGATCCAGGCGTCCATGGGAACCTCCCAGCCGCATTCTGTAGCACCTGTGCTGACGTGCATGCGCAGCATCTGCGGTTCGCCTATTTCGCCGGCCAACAGCATCTTTTTAGCCTGCACCGCCGGCGGGTAAAAGACAAATGTTTCATATATACGCAGGATGACATTATTTTCAGCCGCGGCCTTTATCATGCGGTCGGCGTCGGAAACAGTGGTAGCCATGGGCTTTTGAACACTGACGTGCTTGCCCGCCCGGCAGGCTTCCACAGTCATATCGGCGTGCAGGTGATGGGGCAAGAGGAGTTCAACCAGGTCAACGCTGCTGTCCTCGAGTAAATGACGATAGTCGGTATATATCTTCTGCGCGCCCCAGGCCGCGGCCTTTTGCTCAGCCAACTCCCTGTTTACGTCGCAGACAGCTACGATCACGGCATCCGGACGCCCACGGTAGCCTAATTCATGCAAATCTGAGATGCGTCCGCAGCCTACTATGCCTACACCTAATCTTTTCATTATCCCCCCTTGCCTGTTAATCTTTAGCTTTTCTTTAAAGCTGCTAATATGCCTGCATCAGTCCGGCCGTAGGATTCCAAAACCTCCAGGAACCCGGGATAATCGACAACCGGTCGAATGACCTCCGCGGGAAGCCGCTCAATTATGGCCCGCATATCGTGATGGGTGATTACACTCAGATTATGCAGCAGAAGACGGGACGCCTGCTGCGCTTCTTTGCGGTGCTCAGGGTATCCCAAACCGCTTTGCACACTGAACAACTTCTCGAAGATAAATTTGAGATTTATATCACCGGCCCAGCCGTATGACTGGTTCAGCATCAGCGAAACGCAGTTGCCGCCGTTGATCTGCGCGAACAGCCAGGCATCCAGCGGCGTGATGATGTGCCCGCAGGTCACGCCGGGATACTGCATGACGGAGTTGAGGAAGCCCTGCCCGGTGCCGCACCCACCCACCACAAAATCCACGGTCCCGGCGTTGAGCAATACGGCAGCCATCAGTCCCGTGTGTATATAGGACAACTCGGGCTTCTCCCCACTCTTCCTCATGCCGGCGTTGATCACTTCGTGCCCCAGTCCGTCCAGGGCCGCCAGTATATCGGCGTTGCGGTCGGCCGCGCTGGTCTCGTTTATTACAGCTATGCGCATCTCATCTTTACCTCATGTCTTTTTCCTATTTATTACTGAAAGCGCGGCGTTAATTATATCGGCGACACCCATGCCGCAGGCATCCATGACCGACTCGGGATCCGGGCCCGTGCGGGCGAAGGCATCATGTATCCCCACCATGGCCAGGGGAACAGGCCTGCCGGCAGCCAGCACTTCGGCCACTGCCGAGCCAAGCCCGCCTATTACCGTGTGCTCCTCCGCCGTCACGACGCACCCTGTATCTGCCGCGGCCTGCAGCAGCAGGTCCCTGTCTATGGGCTTTATGGTGTGAATCTCGATAACGCGCGCCTGTATACCCTGCGATGCCAGGGAAGCGGCCGCCTGCATGCCGCGTCCGGCCATCGAACCGCAGGCTATAATTGTCACGTCCTGTCCCTGCCGGCGCACTATTCCCTTACCTATGGAGAGCGCCTCGCCCGGCCGGGACACCTGCAGGGTGGCGGCGCGGTTGAGCCTGAAGTATACGGGCCCGTCGAATTCCGCGATCAGCGGGACGAAGGCGGCCGCCTCGTTGCCGTCGGAGGGAACGATGACCGTCATCTCGGGCAAGGACCTCATGACGGCGATATCGGTAATGGCGTGGTGCGTGGGCCCGTCCTTGAAGTCAGACACCCCCGCATAGCTGGCTGCTATCTTGACGTTGGTCCTGGCATAGCAGACGCAGGTGCGCACCTGCTCGAGGGCGCGCAGGGCTGCCAGTGCGGCAAAGGCGTTGGCGAAGGGGACCATGCCGGCTAAGGCAAATCCCACCGCGGCATCGATCATGCATGGTTCGGCTATGCCAAAATTGAAGAAACGGCCGGGGAAGCGCTTCTCGAAGAAATTGGACAGTGTGGAAGAAGACGTATCGGCGTCCAGCGCCACTACCCTCGCATTGACTGCGCCGTAATCCGCCAGCGCACGCCCGTAGGCCTCCCTCATAGCTAAGTTAGCCACGGCTATTTGCCCTCCCGGGTTAGCTCCGCCATAGCCGCCTCGTATTGTTCTTTGTTGGGCGGAATACCGTGCCATAGCGCCTTGTTCTCCATGAAGGATACCCCCTTGCCTTTGACCGTGCGCGCTATGATGACCACCGGGCTCCGCTTTATGCTCTTAGCCTCTTCAAGGGCGCTCAATATCGCCCTCATGTCATGCCCGTCGATAGCGATCACCTGCCAGCGGAAGGCGCGCCACTTGTCGGCAAACGGCTCCATGGGCATTATCTCGTGAACAGCCCCGTCCAGCTGAACATCATTATAATCTACGATCGTCGTCAGATTGCCCGGGTTGAACTTGGCACAGGCGTTGATGCCCTCCCAGACGATGCCACCCTGGCACTCGCCGTCGCCCAGCAGGACGTATGTATGATAATCCCGCTTTTGCAGGCGGGCAGCCAGGGACAACCCCAACCCGATGGCGATGCCGTGCCCGAGGATGCCGCTGGTCATATCCACACCGGGTGTCTTG
>JAPLHM010000222.1 GCA_026389635.1 Chloroflexota bacterium
GGTCGAGGAGGTAGGGCAGGTTGAGCGTCCAGTCCTGGTCGAAATGCATGACCGTTATCAGCCCTTCGCCGGCAAATGCGTCTATCATCTTTTTCATATAGCGGAACTCAAAGCGTTCGAAGATTCTCAGCGGGTAGTAAAAACAGCCGCCCCTTTCCAGTATCAACTCTACGCCCGGTATACCGGTCGCACGGGCCGCTTCGATAGCAAATTTAATTAGATCGTCGACCATGGCATCCATGACAGCCTGGACCTTGTCGGGGAACCTGTAGAGGTCCTGCGTAAACGAAACGAGCGACCTCCTTGTGGAAAGGAACATAAGCGGCGACATAACCATGGAGCCGCAAAGTGAGGGGATGTTGCGCGCCTTCCAAACTTCCCCTTCGGATCTGTAGCGGTCTATCTGCCTTTTGGTCCAGGCCAGCAAAACCTCCGGGTCCAGGGGAAAAAAGCGGGCGAGGTGCTTTTCGGCAAAGCCTGTCCAGCCCAGCTTTATAATCTCGTCATAATCGTCAATTGTAAGGAGCTCTTTTTCTATGAACTGAGGCGACGAATCAAGAGAAAAGCCCGGTTCCTTCCCGGGGTACCTCGTATCACCTATGACTACCTGCATAACAGCAGCAATGCTGGGGGGTATGGGAAGGCTATATCCCGGCAGGATCATGGCATCCCAGCCGCCGACGTCGTCGAAGGTGTCGACGATGGCCTGAAAGCCCTTGCGGGGATGGGAGATGCCCTCGGCCACCGTCATGCCCTTATGCCTGGACGGGAACATAACGTCCATCAGGGGCGCGACAGGAATGCGGTCACATGGCTCAAGATTGATAGCGGCCCAGGTACGCCGGGTGGGGGTCATGGTCTCCTTGATCATCTATTTCACCGCCTTAGCCAGTTTCTTGCACAGTTCAACTCCTTCAGGGGCATCGTCCGTGAAGGCGTCGGCGCCTACGTACTTGCGGACGACCTCGGTGACGATGCCGCCTCCGATGATGACCTTTACCTTATCTCGCAGGCCGGCCGCTTCCAGCGCCTGGACGGTCTGTTTCATGGACTCGAAGGAGGGCGTGAGCAGGCCGGAGATGCCCAGGATGGGTGCCCCGGTTTCCTTCAGCTTGTTAATGAAGACCTCGGGGGCTGCATCTACGCCCACATCGAAGATTTCGAAGCCGGCGGCTTTTAGAAGCGTGGCCGCGATATCCTTTCCGATGTTATGGATGTCGCCCCTGGCGGTGCCGAGCACCATTTTAGCGACAGGTTTTCCGGACTGGCCCGCTTTCAAATTAGGCTCGATGGCGGCCATGGCCTCCTTAAATATCTCGCCGGACATGATCAGTTCGCCCAGAAAATACTCTTTATTCTTGTAGCGTTGCCCAACGATTTCCATGCCCTGGCGGCACTCATCCACTATCGACATTGGGTTTGTGCCCGAGGCGATTTTATCCCGCACGATTTTCTTGACCTCGTCTTCCTTGAGGTCGGCTATGGCATTGGCGAGCTCAGACATGATTCCTCCTATGATTAGTTATAGTTCGATTCCAGTGAACCAATGCTTAGGGAACCTGTCCGCTCCCTTCCAACTACAGCACGGGTGGCCAACAACTGGCCGAAGTTTATACATAAGCCTGAAAAGACGCCGGCTACGCTCCATACGATGGAGATTATAGAGACCAGCTTCGAACGTCGCCAGCGGTCCATGACCAATGAAAGCGGCACCTTGATGAGGATATCCTGCTCTTCCTGCCTGTCCTGCACGCCTGCCTCCTTATCCTGTAGTTATTAAATTGGGCGCCCAGCCGGTATCATTCCATGGCGCTTCCGGTCACTGTACCCTTTTATAATCCGACTGTCAACACGCAACAACAGGGCAACAACAGGGGTATTTTTTACGGTTTTCGATATATTCAGTTTATCGAACCAATTTGCTGTGCCTAATACAGAACCCGTTGAAATAACGTCAAACGGGCAACTGGTAGGTGCTGAAGCTTTCAGTATCTAAGAAATAAAGAAAAGCATCCTAAAATAAATCGCCTTTATGTAACAATTCACAAAACCTGCCAAATGGCAAGACTTCTACCGGCCCGAAGCGATAAGACCGCTCGCCCGTATATACCGCAATCTGCCGATCCACCTTAACCTTGCCCGCAGCTTCTAAGGATAACAAAGGCTTTTCCCAGCTACGATTCCAGGTATCGGCTCTTTTGACTTCGATCGCTATTATGTGCGGGATCGAAGCAGCAGTACGTCGGGATGTTTCAACAATGAAATCAACTTCTACACCCGCCGGAGTCCGGTAATAGTGAATGGGCCTTTGTTTGCGGCTTACCTCATTGTAAACACGCAATTCGTGATAAACAAGTGTTTCCAGCGAAAAACCTTCCCAACTGCGATCAACAGGATCGTGCAACCAGCCGGCCGCCGCCCGGGCGACACCAGGATCAAACCAGTAGAATTTAGGGTGAGCAGCTTCACGCACTTTTAGTCCTGCCCGCCAGGCCGGCAGGAAATGCCCCAGCAGGGTATCCACAATGATCGTAAAATATGATTCCACTGTTCCGCGCGCTGCACCTGCATCGCGGGCTATGTTCTGTATATTTACAGCCTGGCCGTTTAACTGCCCGGCTATCGATATAAAACGCATAAAAGGCGGCACATTGCGAAGCAAGCCCTCCTGCCTTATCTCCTCGCGTATATGTGTATCAAGATAAGCGGCCAGTATGTCGGACGCCCGTTCCGGATTGCGTAGAACCATTGGCAGTGAACCCCATTCAAGCGCCGATGATAAGTCAAAGGACTCGCCCAGTTCAATTGCAGAGAAGCTCTCCATATTCAAAGTAATGGCGCGTCCCGCCAGCAGGTTGGCGCCCCCACGCCTCAGTTTGCGTGCCGAAGAACCGCAGAGCGCAAAGCGCCAGTTACGGGATTCGATCAACCGGTGCACCTCATCCAGCAGGGCCGGTATTTTCTGTATCTCGTCCAGTACGACCCAGGCGCTGTCCGGCAGATGGCCGGCCATTGCTTCCAACCGGTGCGGATCACGTGATAACTCAAGATATAATGAGGAATCTAATAAATCCAAGAAAAGGGCATCCGGCAGCGTATGGCGGAGCCATGTGCTTTTACCGGTGCCCCTGGGCCCAAATAGAAAGAACGACACCTCGGGACATTTCAGCAACCTTTGTATATAGGGTTTAGATATAGTATTCATGCTAAATTACATTGCTAATGTTATATTACAATGCATTATTACATTAGTAATGTAAAATTGCAATATAATTTATGCCCTCTTCCTAATATAACCGGGTTTAGATATATTCGGTTTAGCCGTACAATGTTAATATCCTGTTGACCGTGTAATCTCAAATAGCTGCGGCCACAGCTTGCCGGTAACAAACATCCGTCCCCTTTCAGCATCGTATGCAATGCCGTTCAGAACATCAGTGGAATTGTTATAGTACCCTGCATCCCGAAGCCAGGACAGGTCGATCCAACCGGCGATGCTGCCATCGTCCGGATCAATTATGACAATATTGTCGGTTGCCCATACGTTGGCAAATATCTTGCCGTCGATATATTCCAGCTCATTGAGCATATTTACCGGGCCGTTTTTGTCATGCACCTCTACGTATCCGGTTGTGTTAAAGCTCTCAGGATCCAGGAAATAGAGTTTGGATGTGCCATCACTCATGATGATACGGCTCCCATCGTGAGTGATCCCCCACCCATCGGTGGGATAGGAAAACTCCCGTAACAGCTTAAGGCTATTTTTATCATAAACAAAGCCGGTATTGGATTTCCAGGTTAACTGTATAAGGGTGTCCTTATATAATGTGATGCCCTCCCCGAAATACCGCTCCGGCAGTTTGTACTCCTGTAATACCCTGCCGGATTCCAGGTCAACTTTACGTATGGAAGAGCTTCCATAACCACCGGTCCCTTCATATAAGATGCCATTTTCAAACGCTAACCCCTGCGTATAGGCCTGCCGGTCGTGGGGAAAGGTGTTGACTACCTTATATGTGTAAACCGGGATGGGCGGCGGGACAGTGGGTTCGGGCTTGATGGGTGGGACGCTATTAAGGCACGAGCACCAGACGACTCCCAGCGTTGCTATGCTGAGGATCAGCAAGCTATATAATTTGCCCATCTGTAATATTATATTACTAATGTATTATTGCAATAAAATTGTTAATACGTCTCATGATGACTATGCAAATCCGATCATTGTTGATACTATTACATTGCCGGGTGCCTCTGGATAACTCATAGCATCATAAGCTTTGTCCGGAAAATTTGAGGAATGGCTGTTAAAAAGAAGCGGTACCTGGATAAGCTTGTGCAAGAGTTACAGGCGCGCCAGGTCGAGCTCGAGGCGCAGGGCGATGAGCTGCACAGGGTCCGGGCGGAGCTGGAAGCCAACCTTGACATATCGCGGGCTGCAAGGCTTGGTACGGCGGCGCCCTGAAATAATTTAAGTTACGAGGTAGTTATGAACGCTGCAAAGCACGAAAGCGCTAATCCTGCCCGCACAGCCGGCCGGCTGAGGACGATACTGCGCATGGTATTGTCTTTTTTCATCACGGCTGCCCTGCTATTTCTCATAATACGGCTGTTTCCGGGGCTGGGTTACATACAGGGCATCTCTACAGCCCTGCTGGTGATACTCCTGCTGGCAGCGGTCCAGGCGTTGCTGTGGCCGCTTTTGCTCAGGGCAGTACTTGCCCTGACTTATAAAATATCCCCGGCTATCATGTTCATATCCATGCCCGTGCTTTCCGTGCTCCTTTCTGCCGTTTTTATTGAGACGTCAAACCAGCTGTCTGCCGACTTCCAGGTTTATAGTTTCGGCGCTGCGTTGCTGATAGCATTGCTTTTGACCGTAGCTCAATTGGTACTGTCGGCTGTCTTTGCCTACGACGATGAGGGCATAATACTGCGAAGAACCTTGAGAAGGATCGGGGCGAAGGCGATTTCAAAGGACGATATCGGCAAGCCCGGTATAATATTTTTGGAGATCGATGGGCTGGGTGAAAAAGTGCTCAGGAAGGCTATGGCCATGGGGAAAATGCCCACCCTGAAACGGTGGCTGGATTCCGGCAGCCATAAGCTCGTGGGATGGGATTCGGACCTGTCCTCCCAGACAATGGCGGCCCAGGCAGGCATCCTGCACGGAAATAACTACGGCGTAGTTGCCTTCAGGTGGTATGTCAAGGGCAAGAACAAGGTGATTGACGCCGCCGCCCTTAAAGACGTTGCCCAACTGGAAAAGCAGCTATCCGACGGCAACGGGCTGATGAGCCATGGAGGCGTGACCAGGGCAAGCCTGTTTTCAGGCGACGCCAGCAGTGTACTCATAACAGGCAGCAGGGTATTTGAGGAAACGTCCGCTGACCTGAGATCCTATTATCTCAACCCTTCCAGTTTTTTAAGGACCCTTGCCCTGCTTGTATGGGACTGGATCTTGGAAAAGAGGGCGGCCTGGGGCCAGGCACTGAGAAAAGAAGAGCCGCGGGTCAAGAGGGGAGGTGTATATTTCCTCATCAGGTCGGTGGTCGCAGTGTGGCTCAGGGACTTTAGCGTTTTCACTTTGAGGGGTGACTTGTACGCGGGCGTGCCTTATGCATATGCCACGCTGGCGGGCTACGACGAAGTAGCACACCATTCGGGGATAATGAGGCCGGATGCACTTGAGATCCTGCGCAAGCTGGACAGGGAATTCAGGAAGCTGGAAATGACCGCAGCCGACGCCCCGCGCAAATATAAGTTCGTGGTGCTGTCGGACCACGGGCAAACACAGGGAGCTACCTTCCGTCAAAGGTATGGGGAGACGCTGGAGGAAGTGGTCAGCAGATTGCTGCGGGAAGGGGGGAATACGCTGTCCGTGGCCGTTTACCGTACCAAACATGAGGGTGTCTACCACATCGATGCCGCCTTTAAGGACTACCATATATCCGAGACCGCCGCAGGCAGCCAGGTCTACGACACTATTCTGCAGAGCGGCCGGGAAAATATGGAAAAGGATGCGGCGGTGGACGTTGTGGTGGCGGCCTCAGGCAACTTCGGGATGGTATACTTTCCGGCCTTTGAGCAGAGGGCCAGCATGGAAGAGCTTGAAGCAAAATACCCCGGGTTGCTGAGCGGCCTGGTGGAACACCCGGGCATAGGTTTTATCGTGACCAGGTCAAAACTGCGCGGCCCGGTGGCACTGGGGAAGAAGGGAAAACTGTACCTTTCCACGGGTGAAGTTGAAGGCCAGGACATTCTCAGCGACTATGCCCCGCTCACCCTGCAACAGCTTGCCCGGGGAGACAGCTTCCCTGATACGCCCGACGTCATGGTAATGAGCACGTACTGGAAGGATGCGGATGAAGCCGCCGCTTTTGAAGAACTGGTGGGGAGCCACGGGGGCGCCGGAGGCGAGCAGTCCAGGCCTTTTATCCTCTACCCTTCTGAATTTGACATAGGGACGGATAAAATCGCGGGGGCTGAAGCGGTTTACAAGATTTTAAAAGGCTGGACCGATAAGGTCCGTAACTCTTGATCCCCAAAGACTTTAGTGTAACATTCCTGGGGACCTCAGCGGCATCAGTTTCCCCACATGTCTCGACATCCGCCTGCCTGGTCCGTGCCGGCGATACCGTGTTGATGGTAGATGCCGGCATAGGCGCCTTAAGGCAATTGCACAGGGCCGCTGTCGATCCCGGTGAGATTGACGCCGTGCTGGTCAGTCACTGGCATTGGGACCACACAGGCGGATTGCCGGCACTGGTCAAGGCCCGGAAGAGGGCCAAACCGCTGATAATATATGGCCCGCACCCTCACCTCCTGTCACGGATTTACCTGAGTGTATTGTGCCCATCCATTTTCGCCGATTTTGTGACGGTCAAGGCGGGCAGCAGTATAGACTTCAAGGATATCCGGGCAGAAACCATAGCTACAGTCCATGAAGTCGCTTCCGTGGGATGGATACTGGCCGAGCAGCCCGGGGGCCGCAGAAAAATTGTCATCAGCGGAGACACACGTCCGGTGGAGAGCATCGTCGCCGCCGCCCGCGGGGCCGACCTGCTGATTCACGAGGCAACTTTCCTCGACAGGCACGCTGAGTGGGCGGTACTAAGCGGGCACAGCAGGGCGAGCGACGCCGCCAGGCTGGCTCTGAAAGCAGGGGCGGGGGCACTGGCGCTGACTCACCTTCCGGCTCGCTATACGGCGGAGGAAATACGTGCCGAAGCCGGTGCCATATTTCCGGGTGTCCTGTTGGCCTCCCCGCTGGAAACAATGGCGATCGATACGGCCGCCGCTGAAGACCATAAGCAGGGAAGCGGCTGGGCAAAGATAAGGTTGATTGTTCCACCTTCTCAACCCTGAAAGGCCTGCACTAAAAATGCGCCGCCCTAATCCGGCGGCCTGAGCAAAAGCAGGTGTTGCGCGGCCGATTCCACACCAGCCTTATCAAACAGCATGGTATGAAAACCGACGTCCAGCCAACTGCCGATCATATCGTCGTAATGCCTGTTGAAGGCCTGCCCGCTCTGGCCGGTGGTGTGCATGGCCAACGATTTGTCGGGGTCGCTCCAGTCGATGATCTGCCGGTAGCTGGGCAGGGCCACCACGCTGTACGGTTTGCTGTAGTCGAATGCTGCCACGTTCACCGTATAGCGCGAACCCGGCGTGGGCACCGGGCCGCGGCTGAATATGGCGTCAAGGCCGGGCAGCCTGCCCAGTGGATGCCGGAACCAGGTGCCGTGTAAGTCTCCCCACTTCCAATTATGTGGATCTGAGCCGTACTTGCCAGAAAGCTCAGCCAGCGCATCATCCAGGCTCTTTTTAATGATGTCATCCCTGTTCTCGCGCCCGGGAGTGCCGGCATCGTCAAACCAGGCACTGTCTTTATCCTTCATAATGCCTTCCAGGAAAACAGCGTGGACATCGCCCGAACCGCCCATGGCCCTCAGGTAGTCGTCGAAAAGCGTTCCCCCCAACCTGTCCTGCAGGATATTTTTCAGCATCTTGACGTAAAAGACGTGGTAGATGGCCGGCGCAGGATCGTCCGCCCGGTCGTTATAATCCCACTTCTTCAAAATTTCAAGCGCCTGTTTACCCTGCTCTGTTTGCGGCTCAACCTGCAGGGCATAGGGTGTAAAGATGCTGGCTGGTATGTCATAGATGTCCGCCTGGATGTCCCGGAAATCGTCGACAGACAGCTTTTCTTTAGCCTGCAGCAGCTCCGTGATGCGCTGTGCACGGTAGGGAGGGGACCAGTCATAGGTCATAAAATATGAATAGTTGTCTGAAACCACTTTATTGTTGGCGGTAACTATAAAATGGTTGGACGGGTTCGGCACGCTGGGAAGCTGGTCGTACGGAATGCTGCCCGTCCAGTCGTATTCACCTGTCCAACCCGGGACAGGGACCGTGCCCAACCCTTTATTGCGCACGGGGATCAGCCCGGTCGACTGGTAACCGATATTGCCGCCCCGGTCGGCGTAAACAATGTTCTGGCTGGGTGTGTCCCACAGGCGCAGAGCGTCATGAAACTCCTCCCAGTTAGCAGCCTTGTCCAGCAAATAAACGCTCTTGATCAAACTGCTGGTACGGCTGCCGTACCATTGCAGCGCCAGCGGCTGCTCAAGCCCGCTTATGACTTTATCCATCAGCGGCCCGTGCAGCGATGACCGGACCTGCAGCTTCTCGGGTTCGCTGCGGCCACGTACTTTGATGGATTCCTCCAGCACCTGCAGGGGTTTCCATTCCCCTTTGTATTGATATTGCTGTCCATTATCCGGGTTGAGCTTCTCGATAAAAAAATCCTGCGTGTCGGCCGGCAGATTGGTGATGCCCCAGGAGATGTCGCGGTTGCGCCCGATGTTGATCAGCGGACACCCGGGTATAGACACACCCGCTACATCGAACCCGGCGCC
>JAPLHM010000302.1 GCA_026389635.1 Chloroflexota bacterium
CGATGTGGCGGGCGCAATGGTGGACGACCGTTCCCTGGCAGCCGCCGGGGCGGCAGGCCTGGATGCCGCAGATTATATCGAAAGATTCGACAGCAACACGCTTTTTACCGGGATGGGCAGGTCGCTGATCATAACAGGACCGACGGGCACCAATGTGAGCGATATTTTACTCTACCTGCTGGGCTGATGATTGGGCTGCTCCACCCGCAATGACAATTGTCCGCTGTTCATCCTGTCCCGTTCAGCTTGTGGTAGCCCTGCCAGTAACGCTGGTAGAACCAGTCATGCTTGATTTTAGGCATGGCCTCCAGTTCCGCTCCCCAGCCGTCAACTATCTTCCGGGCCCGGCTGAAGTAGCTGTCGATGGCAGCCTGGTTAGCGGTGACGCGCTTGTCTTCGAGGGCCTGGATCATATCTTGCTCGTGATCCTGTATCTTCTGCCGGGCCGATTTGAGGGCCGCGGGAAAATGGTGCAGCGCCCTGCGGTGGATCTTTTCAGATTTCCACCAGTAGACCTCCGGGCTGTACTCCGCCCCTCCCTCAAGGTAGCCGGCCGGTGTGATTGTGCCCGGGCTGAAGATGGGAAAAAATGGGCTGAGACAGGGGTTGGCTGCCCCTGTAACGTAATAGTAGTGGCCCTGGCTGCTTACATTGCCCACCATGGAGGCCACCGACTGGCTGCGGCGTATGAGCTTGTCGGCGGCATGCATGCAAACGGTGCCGCCGTGCTTATGCGGGCGGAAATCCTTCCTGCCGCCGTGATGGCGCAGGATGGCCATGAAATCGGCAGTAGTCAGGTCCCCCTTTTTCAGCGCGAGGTTGTCCCTCGAGCAGGCCTGCCTGCCCCTGCCCGCCGCGCCCCAGGTTATGACTGGGTCGGAATAACATTTCCTCAGGTTGAAGTCCGACGCGCTTTTGCACCAGCCCTTTTTGACGGCATTTTCGATCAGGCCGGGCGAAGCAGCGTCGAAATCATTTTCCAGTGAGAGGACATTGGAGATGCTCCAGTGGTCGGTAATCCTCTTCCAGGCCCACCACGATTTCACGCTTTCCAGCACGTAGGCTTCGCGCTCATCGGCTATCAGCCAGGTGTTCATATAGAGGAATTTCTGGCGGTAGCCGCAGTTGCCCCCCTGGCCGTGCTCCTCCAGCAGGCGGATGATGCTGTCCATGGCCTCGCGCGCCGTCCTGCCCCGTTCCAGCGCCAGGCGCAGCAGGTCCATGCCGGTGAGGCCGCTGGCCGATGGCTTCTCACGCGTGAAAACGGCCTCGTTGCCGATCATGACACCGTATTCGTTGGCGCCCATCTCAGCCCCGAACATCCAGAAGGGCTGCGACAGAAGCACCCGCGCCGTCTCCTCTGCCTGCGGTATGGAAATATAGGTGCATTTGACCGTTTCGCCCGGCCTGTGATGTTTACGCGGGATGATGATGATATTCTGTACTTCATCCGGCTCGCGGTCGCTGTTCTTGCCGAAAAGGGTCACCCCTCCCCTGGTGGATGGGCCGAGGGCAACGATTGTGTCGCACATGGTTGTCTGCCTCCTTTTGAATATCCCTGATGCATCTTAGCAGAACTCTGACTGGCTTGACAAAAGGCGGCAGGCTCCATAAAGTGGGATGGCGCTTTTATCGATTTTCGCGGGGGGACTGTGAGATGTCAGACTTGAAGCAATTCTCTTTAGAGGGCAAGGTAACGGTGGTCACCGGCGCCAGCAGGGGCATTGGGCGCGCTACTGCGCTGGCTTTCGCCAGGGCGGGGTCAGATATCGTGCTGACCAGCCGCAAGGTCGAAGATCTCGAGAAAGCGGCAGCCGACATCAGGGCTGTGGGCAGGCGCGCGCTGGTTATCAACGCGCACCTGGGTAAGATGGATGATGTGAAAAAGGTGGCCGATACCGCCAGGGCTGCTTTCAGCCGCATCGATATACTGATCAATAACGCGGGCACCAGCCCTATCTTCTCCTCGTTTCTCGAGACCGAGGAACGGCTGTGGGATACCGTGATGGGCCTTAACCTCAAGGGACTGTATTTTCTCAGCCAGGCC
>JAPLHM010000012.1 GCA_026389635.1 Chloroflexota bacterium
CATGACAGGCATGTTCCTGGGATCGCCCGATCCAATGAAATAATGGCACTTGTCCGAGCAGGCCCCGCAGCGCACGCATATGTCGAGATACAGTTTCCAGGAACGGTATTTCTCCAGGCGGTCTTTCATGCCGTTTAAAATGATCTGCTTGAAATCCGGCGGCAGCTTCCAGTCAGGGTCCTGCGGGTTCCACTGGCGCGGGTTGGGCAGCTCTAAAAACTCCTGGTTCTTGAGCGGGGCAGCATAGCAGTAGGAACCCTTTACGAACTCGATGGACGGGTCCATCCAGTCCCGGCGGGGAGGATGGTAGTCGATGGCGGCCATCTCTTCGGGTTTGATTTTTTTATCTGCCATTATTGCTCCACCGGCGGCTTCTCCATTTCGATGGGGATGCCGGCCTTGATCATGGGTTGTCTGAACTCGTCCTCGTACTGGGCATAGGTATGCACCCTGACAGGACGGTTCCAGGGATTTATGCGCATTACCCGGCGGCTGTCATTCTTAAGGTTGCGGGTGGGGCTGAGCAGTATGCCGGCAGCGTGCATCATCTTGCTGAAGGGGAAATAGGCGATAAGCGTGCAGACCAGCAGCAGGTGGATATAGAAAGGAAGGCCGATGCCTGCAGGTACCGCCGGCCTGAAAGTAATTACACTGATGGCCAGTTCCTTGACCGCCACCAGGTCTACCTTGAAGACCGAGCGCATGAGGACTCCCGAAACCACCACCGCCATGATCAGGAATAGCGCCAGGTAATCTGAGGCCAGCGAGATATAGCTGACCCGTGAGGATACCAGTCGCCTCACAAACAGGTAGGATACGGCGGTAAGTATGATGAAATCGGTGATGAAAAGTGCCGGTAGAGCAAGCTGTAGCACCCCGTCGACCGCGGAAATCCACAGTGACGGTGGAAAGATCGGCTCTGTGAAGAAGCGCAGGTGGCGAATGAGGATTATGAGCAGCGACCAGTGGAAGGCCAGCCCGCCCAGCCACAGCCAGCGGCTGCCGCCGTAGACCAGCCTCTGCCCACCAACCTGCTGCATATCGCTGTTGCGGAAGAGCGAACGAAAAAGCAAAATTTCGAGCGCCATCCTGCCCGCTGTACCCCAGTTGCAGCAGGGGTTTTCGATTTTATCGCTTTTTACCCAGTCGAGTGAGGCCTCCTGGCCGCAGGTGGTTGGGATGTTGAAAGGGACGGGCGACTGCGCCCATCGTACCACCCTGTAAATAAAACCGGTGAAAAAGGAGGTTAGCGCAAGGTACGGTATGACAACAGCGAAAATAAATACAGCGTTCTGGCCAAGCAATGTCAGCAGCGACAGCAGGACAACAAACATCACCGCGGCCAGCGGGTAAAGAATTCTGGCTGTGTTTTTCATTATTATGTGCAATTATTTTCGTAGGGGTGTACCTTCAGGCGCACCCGTTAAAAGCGGACGGGTCTGAAGAGCCCGTCCCTACATCATGGTCCCCGGCTTCCCATTAATCTTACTATGAACCTCTCGCTATTCTCGATCTCTTTCATGCGTATATGCTGTATCCTCTCCTTCATCTTCACATGTATCCCGCAGGCCAGGAGAGTGAGATTGACAATCCTTGCCTGCAACTCTTCCCATTCATCAAGCAGGCTATGTCTGTGTATTTCCGGTTTAAGCCGGCTGAATATAACTGTTTCCAGGCTTTTAATAAAGGATGTTGCCTGGATGGGGGTGAAGTCCTGTACTGCGCGGATGCGGATGATCTGCTCGAGGTGGTCCGACAGTACGGACGTATCCTCCCCCCCGATCAATCCCTCCAGTATATGTTCAGCGTTGACTGTGATGGTGTGACCGACCGGATTTGAGAACATGTCCCCCTCGCCTTTAATGAAATTGGCAGTATCGGCCGGGTAGGTATCGTAGATCGCAGCCAGCCACTTTTTCAGGATGACCGATTTGTTTTTATTTAGTAACCTGCTGAGTTCCATAATGTCTGAATGCGGTCAATCCGTCTCGATATATTATTCAACTGGTATCGGCCGCGGGATTATTTTTCCTGTGCCGTCTTATAGGTTTCTAAGATCCTGCGATTATAGTAGTTGAGCGTGTCGAAATATGTTTTGTCGCTGTAGTCATAAAACCCTGCCCCGCTTCTCATCCCCAATTTGCCTGCCTGGTAAAGTTTTCTTAACTCCTTAATGCGCGGATCACTGTGTGCATTGGGATCAAAGGAGGTCACCGACTGCCAGATTATATTGAGCCCGAGCAGGTCCATTGTCTTGAAAGGACCCATTATCGAGTAACGCGGTCCGAGCGCCTCGGTGAGGGCACGGTCGATATCCTCTATGGAGGCGATACCCTGCCCCATAAAGCCCAGGGCAGTGCTTAATATGGCAAAATTGAAGTTGTTGATGAGGTGCCCGGGTATCATTTTCTTCAGTATCAGGGGACGCTTGCCCGCCTGTTTGAGCAGGGCCAGCGTGAATTTGTAGGTCTTGTCAGAAGTCTTCTCGCCACGCGCCACTTCAATCAGCGGTATGACGTGCGGGGGATTTACGAAGTGCGTCAGCATGTACTTGCCCGCACGTTTTGAGCCCTTAGCCAGGTCGTCGATTGAGAATGTGGAGGTGTTGCTGGCGATGATAGCGCCGGCCGGGGCAAACTTCTCAACCTGCTTGAACAGCGTCCTTTTTAGCTCCATGTTTTCGCCGATCGCCTCCACGATAAAATCGGCTGTCTTGAGACCGGCGGCAAGGTTAGCTGTGAAACTGATGTTGGATAATGTTGCCTCTGCTTTACGCGCACCGTAAACTCCGGCTTGCTTAAACGCGTTTATACTGGATTTGATGCGTTCCCGCGCCTGCTTCAGGACAACCTTATCGATATCTATAAGTTTGACCGGGCAGCCTGCCTGGGCGAACACCTGGGCTATGCCGGGACCCATGGTGCCTGCACCGATTACAGCAACATTGCAGACTATTTTATCTTTGCCTTTCATATTAGGTTACCTCCGTGGGTGAATACATTGTGCAAGGCAACGCAATTTCCACACCTGCTGCGGCCAGATGCTGCAGCAGGTGTGGGCTATTTCAAGGTATTCCGGTAAATTGATCTAAAGCCTGTACTCTATCTCTTCCAGTTCCTTGTTTTTCGTCTCATAGGGTTTAATCAGCATCAGGCTCACCGCCGGGATGATCATGATTGCCCCTGTTACTACCCAGAACCACTCCATTTTGGGAGACAGCGTCAACAATACGGCTGCTAATATCGGGCCGAGCACGTAGGATATGCGGGTGATGGTCGTGGTCCAGCCCAGACAGGTACCTCTTCTTTCGGTTGGGAATATCTCCGGGATGTAAACGACAATCCACGAATAGGAAAAAGCAATGAAGAACCCGCCCAGGATAATAGCAAACCGCAACATGGAATCCGGGAGGAAACCTATGGGCGCCATGCTGACTGCCATACCTATGCACCCGATGACGAAAGTCAGTTTCCTGCCTATCTTATCCAATGCCAGGCCTCCCAGTATTCCACCGACCAGCATGGCCACCATAGCCCATAACAGGTAGCCGTTGGTCCACTGCTGAAGGGTTAATCCCTTGATCTCCATGAAAAAATAACCTGCCCAGAAGAAGAGAAACTGGGAGAGCAGCCAGCATATCCACATGAGCGAACCGATGGCGATGTACCTGGCATCGCCCCTGGTTATTACCCCCACGCCGAAGATATGCTCCTTCCTGGTGCCGGCCTTACGTTCGGCCTTGATCTGGTCATACCTCTGGGTTTCCTTCATGAAAAACCATAATACGATGCCGATCAGCATCATGAAGAACATCACGCCG
Source organism: Chloroflexota bacterium (assembly GCA_026389635.1). GTDB lineage: Bacteria > Chloroflexota > Dehalococcoidia > GIF9 > UBA5629 > CAIMUM01. The sequence continues at coordinate 3,821 of JAPLHM010000012.1, forward strand.
TACATCCATCTCCAGTCCAATCCGAGCTTATCGACGAGAAGGGACGGTAATAGCGCACTCAGGGGGATCATGCCGAGAGTAAATACCAGCGCGACCATCTTGCCGCGGTTGGCAGCCCGTGCCTCCTCGCCGATGGGAATGGCCCACATATTTGAGACCGTCGTGAGCATGGCAACAGCGTAAAACGCCATGAACATTAAGAACGAGGGTGTGAAATACACTATGCAGATACAGGAAGACCCCATCAGCAATATTAATATAAAAATCGACCACTTCCTGCCGATAATATCATTCAGCCCGTTGAGCAGGAATACAAGGAAAGTGGGGATGAGGAAGAGGGATTCCGTCCAGGAGAATTGTGCGGGTGTTAAACTGTATTCTTTGAGTATGTAGGGGAGGGCGGTTGTTTTGATAGTGGATATATACCAGTCCATCAGGGCGACGACGGTCATGAGCACGACTAAATAGCCAATATAGCCACGGCTCCTGGGTGGAACTATAGTTACAGGTTTGCCTTTAGTGCTATCCAACTTCTAACCTCCAGGTAGTAAATTTGCAATGATCCGGCGATCCAGCTACGAGACAGTTAACCAGACTGAATGCAACTATACTTTCACCTCCTGCCCGATATTATTGACCTGATTAATAATAATAGACTATTTTGCTTTTATCTGCATTCTTCGGCCATGCAGCCGGTTATTTCCTCGCGCAGGGAGACGAAACCGCTATCGGCGCGCGAGCGTGGATAGGATAGACCTACGTCGTAAACCTGCTTTACCGTGCCCGGACTGTCTGTCATCACCACCACCCGGTTTGAGAGGTAAACCGCCTCTTCTACGCTGTGGGTGACGAAGACTACTGCCTTTTTATTATCCTGCCAGATGCGCAGCAGCTCATTCTGCATCTGGCTGCGTGTTTGCGCATCCAGCGAGCCAAATGGCTCGTCCATCAGCAGCACTTGCGGGTTGTTGGCCAGTGCCCGGGCGATGGCTGCCCGCTGCTTCATGCCGCCGGAAAGCTCAGAAGGATACTTGTGACCGCTGCCGGACAGTCCAACCAGGTCGATACAGCGCCGGGCGGTGCGCAGGCGCTCTGCCGCGGGGATTCCAAGCACCTCGGGACCGAATGCCACGTTGCCTGTCACGTCCCTCCAGGGAAAGAGCGCGAAATCCTGGAAGACCAGTCCCCTCTCCGGGCCAGGCGCCGTTACCGGCTTCCCGTCTAAGTAGATGGACCCCGAACTGGCCTGCTCCAGGCCGGCTATGAGCTTGAGCAGTGTGGTCTTGCCACAGCCGGACGGTCCCACCAGGCAAACGAATTCGCCATCTGCTACCGCCAGGTTGAAATCACGCAGGGCCACGACGCTCTTGCCACCCTTTTTTTCCACGAAGGTCTTGGTGACACTGTCAATAATTAGCTTCTGACCTCTCATGCTGCCTTCCAGAAAAGAATCTTATCCTCGAACTTTTTGAGTCCGATGAACATAAGGAATCCCACGACGCCGATCATGAGCATTCCGGCCACTGTCTTGGCTGCCTCCATGGTGGAGTAATAGTACATTATCATATAACCGAGGCCGGAGTTGGATCCCGTTAATTCGGCAGCCACCAGGCACATCCACCCTATGCCGATTCCAATGCGCAGGCCTGCCATGATAGAAGGGGCCGCCGACGGTACGCCAACCTTTAAAAGCACCTGCCAGGGTCCGGCGCCCAATGTCCTGGCCACCTCCACCAGCTTGTGCGGGGTGTTCTCCATGCCGAGTACCGTGTTGAGCACGATGGGGAAAAAGGCGCCCAGCCAGATGAGAAAGACCGCTGGCTTGAAGCCAAGCCCAAACCACAGCATGGCCAGCGGTATCCAGGCCAACGGAGGGATGGGGCGCAATAGCTCGATGACGGGCTCAAGCAGGTCACGCGCATTCCGCCACCAGCCGATGATTATGCCGAGCAATACGCCGGTCACTGCCGCCAGGGCGAAACCCACGATAACCCTCCACAGGCTGATCAGTGTATTGCCCATCAGTTCCCCGGCCCATTCCACCCCGGGCGGTCCGGGTGCCACCAGTAGTTGACCCAGGGCGGCGACGACTGCTATGGGAGTGGGGAAAAGCTGGGGCAGGTTGGCCAGGAGGGCCGCCCCCTCCCAGATGAGGAGGAACAGGAGGATCGAAATAAGCCGTAAAGGACGCGTGTCTTCACCTCTGAAGATATTTGGTATCCACAACCATCTCGACAAATTTGTCCAAATCAGGGACATCAGTAGCCGTTATGATGGGCTTGATGGCCCCACTTTCACCCAGGCTGATGATCTCGCTGACAAACTTCCTGACATCGTCCCTGCTGAGAGAGTAGGTATACTTGACGCGCCGGAAGGCGTCTTCAATGATGGCAGGGTCCAGCTTTGTCCATTTGGCGGCGATGGCCTTGGCCTCGGCCGGGTTAGCCGCAATAAAATCAATGGCCCTGCGGTGCGCACGTATCACAGATGCCACGGTTCCGTCATGTAAGCGGCCGAAATCACCCGCCGTTACGATCACGCAGCATGGATGACCCGGCCAGATGTCCTTTGATTCTACCAGCACTTTGCCGTATCCGCCCACCACTGACTTTGCTACAAAGGGCTCCCAGACAAAGTATCCGTCGATGCGTCCTGTCTGCAGGGACTGCGGCATGTCAGGGGGTTTGACCGTGCCGGGGAAAAGCTCGATGTCGTTGTAACCTAAATTATTGCCGGCCAGCAGCATCCCGAGCATCACGTATTGTATCGACCCGGGGGCGGGGGTGGCGATCTTTCTCGATTTGAGTTCGGCGACGTTATTGACATCCTTGCCGGTTACCAGGCCCGACCCTTCCAGGTTGACACCGGATACGATGGAAAGCCGGACCTTGCGCGCCGCCGCCATAATGGCCGGCGCCACCCCGACATAGCCCATGTCGACCTGGTTGGCCGCCAGCGCATCCATCTCCGCAGGACCGGACTCAAATGGCCCGACCACCTCCACATTTAGCCCCTCTTCAGCGAAAAACCCCTTGTCCTGCGCCACGAAAAAGGGCAACTGGTGAAGGTCGCCCAGCAGGTAGCCGATACGTACCGTCGAAGGCGCAACGGGTGCGCAGCCCGGCAGGCTGCAAATCGAGACGAACAACAGCGACGTCAGGATGATATTGGTCGGCAGCCTGAATACATGTTTCATTGCACACACCCGGTTCAGCAAATTATACCAGCAACCGGTAATTGATTAAATTATACAATATTTGTATAATTTGTATAGTGCTCCTGGTATGGGTCAAGTGGTTTGGTTTGGCGCCGTTGCTGTGATATTATGAATCCGCTTCTGAACGTGGCCATGAGTTTAATCCTGATCTATCTTATTGTTAAGGAGGGTAATGGTGAGTAATAAAATCATCCAGGCGGATTACTGGGATAGGAAGATAGATATCGAGGTGCCGGGAGACACTGTGATCGGCGAGATTCCCAATCCCCCGGTGCTGCAGGACCCAGAAAAAGCCATACGGGAAGCTATAGCTAAGCCAATCGGCGCGCCTCCCCTGGCGGAACTGGCTAAAAAGGCACGCAACGGCAAGGTCACCATCGGTTTTGATGACCCCTCACGGCCCGGCAAGCCCCGCCAGATGATCATCCCCATCCTTATAGAAGAGCTGCTCAAGGCCGGCGTTAAAGAAGAAAATATATATTTGCTGTGCGGCAGCGGCAATCACTGCAAGTGGACCGCCCCGCAATTAAGGGCTTACCTGGGCCCGGCCATATATGACAGGTTTGCCCCGGCCGGCAGTGCCTCAAGGGTGCTCAACCATGACTGCCATGACCCTGAGAACCTGGTATACATGGGCACGTCGTCCTTAGGCGATTACGTCGAGTACAACCGGGCGCTACAGGACTCCGAACTTTTTATCTATACGGGCACAGTCGTGGTTTCGAACTGGGGTGGCATGACCGGCACCGGCGTCATTATCGGTTACCCCAGCACGCGCAGCATGACCTCGACACACGGTTTTCCCGTGGTTGGCCACCCTGATTCCTGCCACGGTAATCAGCATACCATGATGTACCGTGCTCACAAGGAAGCAATCATGGCCCAGATCGAGAAACATACCGGCAAGCGCGTATTTTACGTAGACGTCGTCCCCAGCGCGGGTGGGGCCCCGGCCGGCATATTTGCCGGCTATTCACCCGAGATCAACCAGCCTACCTGGCAATTTGCCGAAAGTATCTATCACATGGAGGTGCCCCAGTCCGACGTGCTTATTTATGGTGTGCCCCGCTATTCGCTCTACGGTGAGACCAGCAATCCGCTCATTGCGCTGGCCGCAGCCTGCGCCCCCGTGCGCATGTGGGTCAACAAACCGCTGCTGAGGGAAGGCGGTGTGGTCATAGCGATGGCGCACTGCGACGGGACCATGGACGATAGGTCGCACCCTTCGTACGCAGAGATACTTGACCTCTACCGCAATTGTTTTAGCATGCAGGAGCTCTCCATTTACGAAGAGGAGTTCATGCACCGCGAGGACCTCATCTTTAAATACAGGTACGGCTATGCCTATGCGCCGGTGCATGGCTTCTGGCTGATGTACGAGAGCGAGTACGCCCTTAACCACGCCAATAAAATCATTATGGCGGGTGTGCCGGGCATGGATAACCCACTGGCGCAGGTGCAGGTCAGCGGTACCGGCGGGCCCGGATCTGTGCGCGATGTCGGCTGCACGCCCGTTAAAAATTTCGCCGAAGCAATGAAAATGGCCGAGAAAATTGTCGGCAAGAATCCCCGCGTGATGGCCTGTCCGTCCTTCTGGACCAAGATCAGGCCCAGGTTCTACGTTAAGTAAAAGTATTCTCAAATAAAACATATATCAGGAGGCGTAAAATGCGTCTGCAGTCTTATCAGGGCGAAATCAAGGAGCACCTGCAATACCTGGGAATATGGGATAACTTAGTTGCCGGTAAGCTCAAATGCTTTGTCTGCAAGGTCAAGCTGGGCGCGGACAACTTCGGGCTGGCTTTCCGCAACTTCGAGAAGATGGAGACGACCTGTAACAGGCTTGATTGTATACGTACCGTTACACACGTATTAGAGGACTGAATCCGCATAGATTAAGATGCAGGAGAAAGAACATGACAACTTTTTACGATAACCGAAGGCCGTATGACAATTATGATTCAACTACTAAGGAATGGGACGCCATCTTTATCGGAGGGGGCGCTTCGGGGAGGTTCGGTTCCTCCTATTTCCGCGCCATGGGCGGCAACCAGCTTACCATTGAGGCTGATAATCACTTGGGCGGTAAATGCTGCAAGAACGCCTGCGTGCTGCATCACTATCTTTACGAGATAGCCGTTGAACTGGACAAGGCACGCATCTGGGATAAGAAAGAATACTGGCCCAAGTTCCCCAGGAAAAACGGCAAGGTTGAAATATTACCCGTCCTGAGAGATTACCTTATCGGCCGCGAGTATGTATTTGATTTCATGTTCCACCAGAGCAAGGAGCAACTGAAACTCCAGTTCTTGCTTAACCAGCGGGCCTCTGTCCTCGACCCGCATACGGTCACGGTCTCGGGCAAGGGGGAGTTTAAAACGAAGAACATCATCGTGGCGGCAGGCGCCGGGCCATCTGTGCCACCGGTTCCCGGAACTAATCTTAAAGGCGTTTATACCTATGCAGACTTTCTCGAGCTTGATTACGAGCCGAAAGATGTGGTAGTGGTGGGCGCTTCCAAAAGCGGACTGCCCTGGGCCTGCTTTTTCAACGCTGTCGGTTGCAACACCACCGTAGTGGAGATGTTGCCGGCCCTCAGCCAGTTCCCCATCGATGATGATGTGCGTGAATACACGCTGCGCATGATGAAACTGAGGGGCCTGCCGGTGCTTGACGAGACCACCCTGGTTTCCATCAACGGCAGCGGCTCGGTCAAATCGGTGACGGTCAAGGGTAAGGACGGCGTAGAAAAAATAATCAAGGCCGACCTGGTCTACCTGGGAACGGGGTGCACACCGCGCTCGGAAATTGTTACAGCTATCGGGGTTAAGGCCGGCCCGAAGAAAGAGATAATCGTGGACAGGCACATGGCAACCAACGTGCTCGGGGTATATGCCAGCGGCGATATCACGGGAGGAGTCATGGAGATGTGGAAGGCCAGGCAGGGCGGCATGATGGCAGCTAAGAATATTCTTGGCTCGCCGGCTGAATTTGAGACCGAGCTGTTTGCCGATACACTGCATACATTCTACGAGACCACCTGGGTCGGCATGACGGAGAAGGAGGCCAGGGAGAAGGTAGGGCAGGTATTCGTGGTCAGGATGCCCATACAGGGCTACAAGAACTGGCTGCCCCTGCCCCTGTGCGAGGGCGCCATGCAGTACGCCCACCAGTGGCCGGACCTGTCCGGGTTCCAGAAGATTATCTATGACGCGAAGACCCGCAAGTTCCTGGGCGCCCAGCATGTGGGCTACGGTGGCAAGGACTCATTCCAGTACCTGTTGTACCTGCTCAAGAAGGGTGCGACTATCGACGAGATAGCCAACCTGACCGAGCTCTTCATCAACCCGACACATTTCATCCAGCTTTCACGGTTGCGCGCCGGCATGAAAAACCTGGTGGACCTGGGTTAGCGCCTTCATGAAGTTTAAACAGTATTCAGGAAAAATCGCCTACATAACCGGCGGGTCCAGCGGCATAGGCCTGGCCTGCGCGGAACTGCTGGCCGATATGGGCGCCGATCTGGTGATCTTCGCCCGCGGACAGCAGCAACTTGAGACGTCGCTGGTGGAAATCGAGCGCAATAGGGTATCTGAAAAACAGCGCTTCCTGGCTGTCCAACTCGATGTATCGCAGCGTGAACAGGCTGAAAAGCTGCTGAGTAAGACGGTCGTGGATTTCGGCAGCCCTGACATTCTCATCAACAGCGCCGGTATTTCCTATCCTCAGAGATTCGAAGATATTCCCTATACTAAATTCGATGAAATTATGCGCATAAATCTGAACGGTACCTGGAACACCGTTTCCATACTGTTGCCCCATATGAAGGTGAGGGGTGGCTTTATCATTAACGTGTCCTCTGTTGCCGGCTATATCGGCGTTTTCGGAATGACCGCCTACAGCGCGTCCAAGTTCGCGGTGATAGGTTTCTCCGAGGCTTTGAGGAGTGAATTGAAGCGGTTCAATATCAGCGTTTGTGTGCTGTGCCCGCCGGATGTTGATACGCCCATGCTGGAGAGGGCGGGCAGGATCAAGCCCGAGGAGACTAAGGCCATTTCCTCGTCTGCTTCCGTCATGAAACCGCTGGATGTTGCCAGGGCTGTGATCGATGGCATGGGACGGGGACAGTTTCTCATCCTGCCGGGCGCCGGTACAAAGTACACGTATTTTATGAAGCGGCTATTCCCCGGGCTGGTAGAGTCAATAATAGATGGCAAGATACGGAAAGCCACGCAGCGGTGAGGCGGATATCAAGTATTCCCGGACTTTGGCAGGTGCTGTTTACGTGGGGTGGTAGGAATGGCGCATTGTTTTCAATTCCTCCAGCATATTGGAGATGACAAACGCCTGGTCTTCGCTGATGGTGCCGGAGGATATAAGTGCTGACAGCGCCTGGTTCAGTGTCTGCATCCCCTCTTTGCTTGAAACCTGTATAAGGCTGTACAGCTGGTGGATGCGTCCCTCGCGGATAGTGTTTCTTACAGCGTTATTGACGATCATGATCTCGCATGCCGGCACCCGGCCCTGGCCGTCCGCTCGGGGTATGAGGGTCTGGCAGACAACCGCCGTCAGTATCTGCGCCAGTTCGCTGCGTACCTGGTCATGCTGGCTGGCCGGGAACATGTCAATGATGCGGTTGACGGTTTGAGAAGCATCAGAGGTGTGCAGTGTGCCCAGGACCAGATGTCCTGTCTCCGCCGCCCTTATGGCTGTGATCATGGTAGTCATCTCACGCATCTCGCCGACCACTATGACATCAGGGTCATGACGCAGTGCATGTATCAGGGCGTTATCAAATGAGGCCGTGTCTTCGCCAAGGTTTCTTTGGGATATAAGGCACTTGTTGTTAGTGTGCACGTATTCGATGGGGTCTTCAATCGTGATGATGTTGCGTTCCAGGTTCTCATTGAGGTAATTGATCATGGCTGCAATTGTGCTGGACTTCCCGCTGCCAGTAGGGCCGGTGATCAATATAAGCCCCGTCGGCTTGAGAATAAGATCGCGTATCACGGGGGGTAAGTTTAAGTCCTCAATGGTGGGTATCTTGAAGGGTATTATCCTGACCGACATGCTGAGGGTATTTCTCTGCTGCATGACATTGATCCTGCAGCGGGCCAGCCCCGCTATGCTGTAGTAGAAATCGATGTCATGGCTGGCTGCAAAGTCCCTTCTTTTTTCAGCCGTGGCAACCTCCTCGAAGGCTTCCTGAATATCTTTAGCCGTCAAGAGTGGAATCCCCTGTATCGGAACCAGGTTTCCGTAGATACGAAGGGTGGGCGGGGACGTGACATTCAGATGCAGATCAGACGCCTTATTGGTCACGGCCAGTTCGATTAATTCATGTACATTCATGGGTCAAACATCCATTATTCAAGATGTACTGGTACTTTAAACCGGGAAACACCCGCTACTCACCGAGCCGTATGATGTTGGCGGAGTCGATGCCAACAGTGCATCCGCGCGTATCGAATACCAGTTTAGAGTCCTTTACGATAGATTTCAGGTCATAGCAACTGTGGTCGGTCACTATTACCACGCAGTCATAATAGCTCAGCGCTTTCTTTTCGAGCTTGATTGATTTGAGCCTGTGGTTTCCCTCTTTAACATCCAGGATGTAGGGGTCATGGTAATGCACCGTGGCCTTCTTTTCAAAAAGCAGTTCGATCACCCTCAATGCGGGTGACTCCCTGAGGTCCTCGATGTCTTTTTTATAGGCCACTCCCAGGATGAGTATTTTAGCACCCTTGACACTTTTAGTGCGTGTGTTGAGCGCTCCCACAATTCGCTCGACTATGTATTCGGGCATTGTTTCATTTATTTCGGCAGCCAATTCGATGAACCTGGTGTGAAAAAAATACTCCCTGGCCTTGCTCGCGAGGTAGTATGGATCAAGGGGTATGCAGTGCCCGCCTACACCGGGTCCAGGGTAGAACGGCATGTAACCGAAAGGTTTGGTGGAGGCTGACTTTATAACCTCCCAGACGTTGATATTCATCTTTTCGCAAAGCTTGGCAAGTTCGTTTACCAGCGCGATATTAACACTGCGGAACACGTTCTCGAAGACCTTGTCCATCTCGGCCACTTCCGGCGTGGAAACTTCCAGGACCCTGTCAGATACGTGCTTGTACAGCAGTGCGGCAAGCTTGGTCGAAGTGGGTTCCATGCCCCCGACAATCTTAGGGGTGTTCCGAATAGTAAATTTGCGGCTGCCCGGGTCAATGCGCTCCGGGGAGAAGGTCAGGAAATAGTCCACACCCACCTTGAGCCCGGTGGATTCCAGTATCGGCAGCACTATCTCCCGTGTGGTGCCCGGGTAGGTTGTGCTCTCTAAAATAACCAGGTGACCCAGCCGCAGGAAGCGCGCGATATCATTGGTAGCGCTGACGATATAAGTTAAATCGGGCTCCTTGGTCTTGGTCAGAGGAGTCGGGACACAAATAATAATAGTATCTACCCTGCGCAGCGCCGATTGACTGATGGTTGCCTTTAAGCGTCCGCTGGCAACAGCTTTTTTCAGCCGCGCTGATTCTATATCCAGCAGGTAAGATGTGCCCCGCGTAATCTTATTGACACGCCCTTTATCAGAGTCAATACCGGTCACATTGAACCCCGCCTCTGCAAAGGCCAGTGCTAGGGGCAGTCCCACGTATCCCAATCCCACGACACCTATGTCGGCCGATTTATCCCGGATCCTGCTTTCCAGGTTTCTCAGGTCGTTTACCGTTAGTTCTGGCCGCGCCATTTTCCCTCACCCATGGTAATTCATTTACCATTTAATCAAATTTATGCATAGTTTAACCGTGAGGTGAAACCATGTCAAAACGGGATTCAAGAGATTGTAATTAAAAGAGGCATCGATAAGCAATCAAGTATAAAGTGTGGCGTCTCAGGTCAGATTAATTGACATATTCATCCAATTTACTATAATGGAAGCTAAATGAGTATGCAACAGCAGGGACAACAAAAAAACAAGTACCTCTACGTACTTTCTGACATCTCCGATATCGTATCAAGTTCTCTATCTGACAAGGAGATACTGGACGGTGTTCTCTGGGAGCTTGGGAATGTAATTGACCTTGATGTGTGCTGGGTGCAGAAATACAGTCCTGGTAACAAGACGCTGATGCTGGTGGTTCAGCACGGTTTGCCCGATGGGATCATTAAGGAATTGGAGGCGGTGACTGTGGGTACCGATGTAATAGGGGTAGTCGCGCAAACGCGCAAACCGCTTTTCTGTAACGATATGGCAAATGACGCTAACTACCGCTGGGAATCGGCCGTAAACAATGGATACCTGTCATTTATCGCGTCCCCCGTGATCTCGGGCGGACAGCTGTTAGGCCTGGTTGGGGGGTTTTCTACCAAGGCCGGAATTTTTACTGTTAACGAGCTCAAACTGATATCAGCTGTCAGTTCAAGCATTTCGGAAGTTTGCAGCAGGGTTAAATGCGGGCATGAAGATAGCGAGGTTGCCAGGCAACAGGATGAGATCACACACACACACCTCTTTTTAAGTGCTCTGAGCCATGAATTGAAGACACCGCTTACCGCGATAATTGCTTCCACCGGCCTGCTGGTTGAGGAACTGGATAAAAAACACGAAGCCGTGTTGCTAAAGTTAGCCCAGAATATATCCCGCAGCGCGGTGAGCCTGCAGAACCGCCTTAACGAATTGATAAGCCTGTCCAAGAATAAGGATGAGTCGTACGGCATCGCAAAAAAGAATTTCGACTTTTCAATGCTGGCAGCCGAGGTCGCTGACCAGGTATTATCGCTGGCCAAGCAGAAGAAGCAGACGCTCAATTTGGAGGTTGCCCCGTATATAAAAATAAATGCGGATGATCAGCGCATCGAACAGGTGCTGCTGAACCTTTTATCCAACGCAATTAAATTTACCCCGGAAGGCGGGCAGATCTTCCTCAGGGCTGACAAAGATGGAAACAGGCTGGTTGTCAATGTGCAGGATACCGGGCCGGGCATTCCGAATGAAGAGAAACGCAAGCTATTTGTTCCCTATTACCACCCATCTACGGACAGGTCCGGAATACCGGGGTTGGGGTTGGGGTTGGCTATCAGTAAGCAAATCGTGGAATTACACGGGGGTGCAATCTGGGTACAGAGCGAGGTCGGTAAGGGCAGCATCTTTTCTTTTTCGCTGCCGATACATGAATAATAACGTGGAGCTACAGCCTTATGCGGGGACAGTTGAAAATCCTGCTTATTGAGGATAACGCGGATATCAGGGAGGTGATTTGCCTGATATTTGAGATGCACGTGCCGGAATCCACAGTGATTCAGGCGGTCAGGGGCGCCGAGGGACTGTCTTTGATGAAGTCTGAGAAGCCTGATATGGTTATACTTGACCTTGGATTGCCTGATATGGACGGGATGAAGGTGCTGAAGGAAATACGCAATCAAAGTGATATACCCGTCGTTATACTGACTGTAAGAGGTGACGAGACTGACAAGGTGAGGGGCCTGGAGATGGGCGCCGACGATTATATTGTCAAGCCTTTTAATCATAATGAGCTGCTTTCACGCGTCAGA
>JAPLHM010000206.1 GCA_026389635.1 Chloroflexota bacterium
GAAATCTCAGCGTCGATATTTATATGCGGGCGCAGGTCCAGGCCTGTAAGCTGCTCCTCGGCCAGCGAACGCAACCTTTTCTGCAGTTGCTGCATGTCCCTGATATGCATATTGAAGCCGGCAGCACGCGCATGGCCGCCGTACCTGGTGAGCAGGTGGTGGCATGATTTTAACGCTTCCATCAGGTCGAACTCGGGAATGCTCCTGGCGCTGCCGCGGCAGGTATCCGAGCCGATTTTATAGAGTATGACAGGACGGTAAAACTCGTCTGCCAGCCTGCCGGCAACCAGTCCGATTACGCCCGGCGGGTAATCGGCGTCGCTGGCCATCAGGATGACCCTGTCCGCTCCATCCTCCAGTATTTGGCGGCGTGCCTTATCGTATGTCTCCGCTACAAGGCGCTGGCGTTCCCTGTTTTTTTCTTCCAGATCGGCGGCCAGTATCCTGGCCTCTGCACGGTCCTGCGTAACCAGCAACTGGTAGCTGGTTCCCGCGTCATCCAACCGCCCGGCCGAATTAAGCCTGGGGCCTATCTGATATGAAATGGTCTCGGCTGTCAGCCTGCTTTTTTCAATATTGGCAACATTCATCAGCTCTACCAGGCCGATACGCCCGGTGCTTTTCAGCAGGTGAAGTCCCGATTTTACCCAGTGACGGTTCTCGCTGATCAGCGGCGACATATCTGCAATTGTGCCCAGCGTCACCAGTTCCAGTGAGCTGTTGAGCAGGTCGTCACGTCTGCTGCCGGAAAGCAGTCCTTCTAAAAGCTTGAAAGCCACCCCTACGCCGGCAAATTCCTTGAAAGGGCAGGTTGAATCGCTGCGCTTGGGATCTACGATGATTCCGGCCGGCGGCAGCTCATCGAGCGGGACGTGATGGTCGGTGACCAATATCTCCATGCCCATCTTACGGGCCTTCTCAATTTCAGCAAAAGCCGTTATTCCCGTATCTACAGTGATAACAAGTGTAACGCCCTGCTTGTGCAGTTTCTCCAGCGCAGGGATCCTCAGCCCGTAACCCTCCTGTACGCGATGGGGTATATAAGGCACGACATCGCCGCCGAGTTCCCCCAGGCCCTGGACCAACAACGCGGTGGCTGTAATGCCGTCAACATCGAAATCCCCGTAGATGGCTATTTTTTCGCCGGACATCAATGCCTTATAGACGCGGTTAACGGCAAGGTGCATGTCAGGCACGCTGAATGGGTCTATGGCAAGGCGTTTGTCGGCTTTGAGGAAGATCTCTGCCTCGGAAGGATCGGTGATACCGCGGTTTTGAAGCAGCCTGGACACAAGCGCACCCGCACCCCGGTACAAAAGAGGTTTATCGGCTTCAGGCAGGAGCTTCCAATGTGTATGGGCCAAATGGTAACTTCGCTTTCTTAAGTGGATTTATACCACAAAACGTATGTAATGTAAATATTCAGCTGTGCCTGAAAATGGGGCCAGGCGCTCCTGGGTAATGGCTGCCAGTGCAAAGAAAAGCATATTGGCTACATATATGGCGGATAAAACCACGCTGCCCCAGAGGTACCCGGCATCGCTCCTCTCCCTCTTTATGAACCGCCAGAAGTGAAAAATGACTGCCTGCATGATATACAGGGAGTAGCAGAGGACAAGAACGATGTATGCCGATATACCCCACTGGAAGAGGAAGGCAGCCAGGGCGACCAGTCCCATGGCGAGATTGGCAAAACCGACCTCAAACTGGTAACCCGGCGAGGCAGATTCCAACCCCAGCCGCCTGGCATCCGCCTCATGGAATATAACATGGCTGACGAAGCTTATCAGGCCGTTAAACGCCACGCATGTCAGAAGGATCACTTCCAATGCAGGCCTGGCATCCGACCATCTAAAATAAAGGTAGTAAGCAAGGGCTATGCCACCTGCAATGACGCAGTACCTGATTATGGCGATGATTGAAGCGATCATAACCGGCCCTCCTGCTCAAACTTATATATTTAATTCTGCAGCCGGTAACCGCCAGTCCTGATCAGCCAGTTATTGGTAAGGTACCTGTCCATGACTGCGTTACCGTTCTGCGAGACCGAGGATACTACTTCCAGGGAATACACGTATCCGATGCAGAGCTGGTAGTACCAGGAATGTACAACATACCTGTGCCAGTAATCCCATTCACCGAAACCTGTCCCCGACAGTTTTGGCTGGTTATGCGTTACCAGCTCTATATAAAAGTCACCGTTTACTTTAATCCCCGGGACCTCCACACTTACCCACTGCGGTATATATGTAAATAAATCTTTGTTATAGTCCCGGCTGAAAAGCTTGTTATGGCGGCTGTCCCAGATATCGATGGTGAAATTGGGGTTTACAGGCTCAATGGCCGCAATGTCCCCCCCGTAGACCCATGTGCCCGGGCCGTAGATGGGGTTGCTGTCAAAATCGTAGGTGCTGCTCTTAATATTGCCGAATATATCGATTTTATTTATCTCGTATCCGCCTGGCGGCGCCGCAAATTTGATCATATTCCCTTCGACCATCTGGATCATGTTGCCCGGATCCCCGGTAGTGCCCGCCAGGACGTCGCAACCGTCCACCACGCCGTTGTCATATCCAAGCTGAAGCGATTCCTTGCGCTCTGCAATATCGATCACTGCTGTCTGCGGCGCTATTCTTATCTCATAGTGGCCGGCTGTGGGTAGTGTGGCCAGGAAATCCACTCTGGCCCAATTCCCTGGTTCCATTGGGACGGCACGGCTTTCAGCAAGAGTCCCGTTGATGGTCAACTCGGCCATGAATACCCCCGCGGCGTTGCCTGTGTTTGCAATTCGCATGCTGATATTTACAGGCTGGCCGGCCATTACAGGTAGCGGGGAGATAACGATGGGATCAAACTTGTAGAGGGCAACATTTTGCACGGGGGGCTGTACGGGAGGTTGCTGTGGGGTTGGCGGGATTGGAGCCTGTACGCATCCGCAAAAAGCGGAGAGGGCCAGCACCGATGCCAGCAATATTTTAACGTTATAAATATGCCTGGCTCCCATTTTCACACTCCTCTGCAGGCCTGCTGTCACGCGCCTTGAATAGGTTCCTGCCTGTAACGATTATAAGGTGCTTCCAGGCAGTTTTCAAAATATATTCAGTTTTAACTCTGCAACATGTATAATCCTTTTGAGTAAGGACGTTTACGCAAAAGCAGGGACTATCAGGCTGATTTTAAAGGAGGTTGCCATGCCATTTGCCAGCTCCGAGGGCATAAAACTATATTACGAGGTTACGGGGCAGGGCGATCCGCTTGTCCTTATCATGGGTTACGGCCACCACTCCCTGCACTGGAGCTCACTGCCGCAGCAGTTGGCCGGGATAGATTACAGGGTTGTTGTAATGGACAACCGCGGGGTTGGCAGGAGCGACAAGCCGGATGCGCCCATGAGTATCAACATGATGGCGGATGACGTATGCAGGGTAATGGATGCGGCCGGGTTAAAAAAAGCCAGCGTTTTTGGCGTATCCATGGGAGGATTGATCGCCCAGGTGTTTGCCTTAAACCACGCGGACAGGCTGTTCAACCTTGTACTGGGCTGTACGTTTCCGGGGACTCCGCACATGGTGCCGCGCGATCCAGAAGCCCTCAAAGTCCTGTTTGATTATGAGTACCTGCAAAAAATGACACCCGAACAAAGATCAATGACTGTTTACCGCTTTTTCTGCTCCGATGAATTCATCGAGGCAGACAGGGCATCTTTTGAATATTATCACAGGGTGACGACCGAGTATCCGACGCCGGCCTACATTTTCAAGCGGCAGGCAGA
>JAPLHM010000041.1 GCA_026389635.1 Chloroflexota bacterium
GATATCAAGAGCGCTTCCGAAATGGAGGCAGCGAAGGCGGCGCACAGGGAGGAGGCAGCAGAGCACGACTTAATTGAGCAGGATCAGGAAAAGCTGGTAGTTGAAGGCCTGGAACCAGATGAAGAAGCCGCGGCAGAGGCCTTAACCGGTGAAGAAGAGGAATCTGAAGGGGCTGCTGACGCGGCAGAGGCCGCGGGCGCGGGCATCGAGATCCTGATGCCGGTTGATGCTGCATCGCCTGCACCGCCATCCAAGATACGCTTTGCCGAGGAGATTATGGCCGGCCGCACCGGCAAATCCAGGAAGAAAGAGGCCCCCAAGAAAGAGGGAGATGGCAAGGACACCGGCGGCAAGGACACCGGCACCAAGGCCAAGAAAACAAAGGCCAAGAAGAAAACTTACTACGAAGATGAAGAATTCGATAGTGGAAACTAAACCACAGCAGCCAAGCTGACCAAAGGGGAAGAAAACCGGGGCGGGGCGTCTATCTCTGCCCAGCCGGCGAGTGCTGGGAAAAAGGATTGCAAAGCAACCGTATAGAATATGGGTTGCGCATGAAATTGTCTATGGAAAACCGGCAATCGCTGCTCGAATACGGCAGGAGCTTACCGGCTAAGGAAGATATTCGATGAAAAACAGGCAGGAACAGGCTCCAAATGCCGATGCGTCAAACTCACCGCAAATCAGCCTACCCCCGGTTATAACGGTCAAACAGCTTGCCGACCAGGTGGGCGTCAGCGGTATTGAGATCATCAAGCAACTGATGCGAAACGGCATAATGGCCAATATCAACCAGTCCCTTGATTATGAAGTGGCTTCCAGATTGATCACTGACTTCGGCTTCACCGCTAAAAAGCTGCATGTTTCCGCACAGGGGAAGCAGAAGGTGTCCTCCAGGGACGCCAAATTGCATACCCGCCCACCCGTCATAACCATCATGGGGCATGTCGATCATGGCAAGACCAGCCTGCTGGATGCCATCCGGCAAACCAATGTAGCGGGTGGTGAGGCAGGCGCCATTACACAACATATCGGCGCCTATCAGATCGAAATGAAAGGCCGCAAGATCACTTTCCTCGATACTCCCGGGCATGAAGCTTTCACCGCCATGCGCGCCCGCGGCGCCCGCGCTACGGACATAGCCGTCCTGGTGGTAGCTGCGGATGACGGCGTTATGCCGCAGACCATAGAGGCGCTGGACCATGCCCGCGCCGCCGGTGTGAGTATAGTTATTGCCCTCAATAAGATCGATAAAGCCAATGCCAACCCGGACCGCGTCAAGCAGCAGCTCTCCGACCTGGGAGTGGTTGTCGAGGAATGGGGCGGCGATATAATCTGTGTTCCTGTTTCTGCCAAGAAAAAGCAGGGCATAGACGACCTGCTGGAAAACCTGCTGCTGGTTGCCGATATCCTGGAGCTTAAAGCTGAGGTGGATTGCCCTGCTGAAGGCATAGTCATCGAGGCCAAGCTGGATAAAAGCCGTGGCCCGGTGGCAACCCTGCTGGTACAGAAAGGTGTCCTCAAGACCAGTGACAACCTTGTTGTGGGTACCGTGGGCGGCAAGGTCAAGGCTATGTTTAACGACGATGGGAAAAATATACGCAAGGCTGATCCGGCAACGCCGGTGGAGATACTGGGCATGAACGCCGTACCCGACGCCGGCCAGATCTTCCAGGTTGTAAGCGATGAAAAAGAAGCCAAGTCTCTGATCGAGAAGAACAGGAATGCCGGGTTGGCTACGACTACCGCCAGGGGTGTCAGCCTCACATCCGTAGCAGCGCAGGCCAGCGCCGGTGAGATCAAGGAGCTCAATATAATCCTCAAGACCGATGTCCACGGCAGCATCGAGCCCATCAAGGACTCGCTGGAACGTCTGAGCGATGACAGGACCAGGGTCAAGGTCATCCATACGGGCACCGGCGCTATTACCGAGAGCGATATCCTGCTGGCCGCAGCCTCCCGGGCCGTGGTCATTGGATTCAACAGCAAGCCTGAAACAGGGGCGACCCGCATGGCCGAACAGGAGAAGATCAGCATTCGCCAGTACAACATCATCTACAAGCTCATTGAAGATGTCGAAAAGGCACTCAAAGGCTTGCTTGAACCGGAATATGTGGATATTGTGGCCGGCCAGGCCGAGGTGCGCACCGTTTTCGAGGCCGGCAAGAAGGGCAGAATTGCAGGCTCGCAGGTCAAGGAAGGCAAGGCTACCAGGGATTCACAGGTCAGGGTCATACGCGGCGGCAAGGTTATAGCTGAATCACGTGTGGCCGGCCTGCGCCGCTTTAAAGACGATGTCAAGGAGGTTTCAACGGGGATGGAATGCGGTGTAAAACTTGAAGGCTTTAACGATCTTGAGGTCGGGGATATCCTGCAGTTCGTCCGCCAGGAAAGAGTGGACTGATCCCCGCATCCCGCCGGGACGGCTGGAGTTATCCCCCACAAATATATCTGCGGAGAATACCATGACCAGGCGCACTGAACGTTTAAACCATTTAATCCAGGCCGAGATCAGCGACCTGCTGCAAAAGCATATCAACGATCCCCGGCTCAACGGCCTTATCAGTGTGACGGGAGTCGAGATATCCAGTGACCTCCAGAACGCGACGGTGTCTTTCAGCATGCTGGGCGGCTCAATGGACCGGGG
The DNA here is from genome assembly GCA_026389635.1 of Chloroflexota bacterium. Taxonomy (GTDB): domain Bacteria; phylum Chloroflexota; class Dehalococcoidia; order GIF9; family UBA5629; genus CAIMUM01. The sequence goes on from JAPLHM010000041.1 coordinate 2,648, forward strand.
TGATGTATTAAAAGGCTTCAACTCGGCGGCAGGCTACCTGAGGCGAGAACTGGCTCACCGCCTCAATATCAGGGTCACCCCAGAACTCAGCTTTGTATTTGACGACTCGATAGAGCACGGCGTTAACCTGGTGCACCTCATCGACAGGGTCGCGGCGGAGGATAATAAAGGTGGGGCGGATGGGCGTAAACGGGTTACTAAACGTAAATAAGCCTCCCGGCTGCACGTCGTTCAGCATCGTGGCCAGGGTCCGCCGTCTGAGCGGTGAAAGGCGTGTCGGCCATGCAGGGACATTAGACCCAGCCGCCAGCGGAGTCCTCCCCGTCTGCCTGGGCCAGGCCACCCGCGTAGCTGAATACCTGCTGGAGTGTCCCAAGGAATACGTGGCCGGGATCGAACTGGGCATCAGCACGGATACGTATGACGGGGAAGGCCGCGTCACCGGCCGGGGTTCGCCGCATAATATATCTCTATCGTCTGTAGAGGATGCGTTGCAGACTTTTGAGGGTGCCATAGACCAGGTGCCGCCGGCCTTCAGCGCTGTCAAGGTCGGGGGCAGGAAGTCCTACGACCTGGCCAGGGCCGGCATTCAGGTAGAACTCCAGCCGCGCAGGGTCCGTATCGACAGCATCGAGGTCATGAGCTTTGACCTTCCATATCTGAAGCTAAGAATCTCCTGCTCGAAAGGTACGTATATACGCTCTCTGGCAAACGACCTTGGCCAGAGCCTCGGTTGCTACGCTTACCTTAAAGACCTGGTGCGTACCTCTTACGGGCCTTTTAAAATAGACGCTGCTGTCACCCCTGATCAGCTGCAGAAAGCAGCCGCCGAGGGCGGTATCGACCGGTGGCTTTACCCTCTCGATTGCGCCTTGCCCGGCAGTGACAGGGTATACCTTGAGGAGAGTCAAGCCCTAAGCGTAAAAAAAGGACTCGACATCCCTCTCGGTATACAAAGCCCCTGCTCACAAGGGCATCGCTGTGCTTATACCGCGGACGGGCGCCTGCTGGCCGTAATGAAATTCGTGACGGAAAACGGGCTGTGGCATCCTGAAAAGGTCTTTAACCTGTAGAATCGCAAATGTTTTCTCCCCTTCTTCCTGAAAATGCTTGACATACCTATCCGTATTGGCTATATTAGCTTTAAGAGCTATAAAATAGCTTCAGGAGGTGCCCCATGACACAGGCATACTGTTTCAAGGACAGGAAAAAGGTTGAAATCAAGAACGCACAGCATGTAAAACTGAAGAACGGAAGGCCGGCAACCAAAGGCGTCTGCCCGATCTGCGGTACCAAGGTATACCGCATCGGCAAGAGCTAAGCCGCAGATTTCCCGGCCGAGTTTTCAGGGCTGCCGCCTGATCCTCTGAAGAAGCTTCACCGGGTTGTGTTCCAGTACCTGCCTGAACCCCCGGCTGCTGATACCAGCCTGGCGTAGAGTTTCCTTTGCCAGCGCACCGGTGAGGAGATCGTCCTCGTCGTGGCTGTCCGAGTTTAACAGCATCAGGGCCCCCGCTTTACCAGCCATTTTGGCCACGTGCGCATTGGTGACACAATGCCCCCGCCTCGTGGTGATCTCGATAAAAACCCCGTTCTTTTCAGCAAGCTCCGCAACCTCGGCAGTCATATGGCCGGGGTGCGCCAGTATATCCACATATTTGGACCGGACGGCGGCAAGGTTTGTCCCCTCCTCCACCGGCTCAACGGGCGATTCCCCGTGAACCACCACCAGCCACGCGCCCAGCTCCTTGGCTTTCTTTGCCAACCCGCCTATGGCCTTATGCGGCACATGCGTAAGTTCAACGCCTGGCACAGCCACTATGTTCCAGTGCGAACTGGCCAGCTCACAGTCCCGGCTGACCTCTTTAATGACCCTTTCCAGCGAGCCTGGCCCGATGTGGTCCGTGACCGCTATAGCCGTATATCCCTTCACCACGGCACGCCTGATCAGCTCCAGCGTGGAGAGGGCCCCATCGCTGTGAAAAGTGTGCGTGTGGAAGTCATATATCACGCTATAAATTAGCATAAAAAACTCGCATAATACAAGGACGATGTAATAATCTGTTATAATAAGGCGGATTTTCAGCGGAAATGTTTAAGAAAATACTCGTCCCGCTCGATGGTTCCACCGAGGCGGAGACTGTGCTTCCATACGTCAGGGACATTGCCAGCAGGTTTGACTCGGAGGTTGATATCCTGGCAGTCGGGCTTGGCAGCAGGAGACGTAGAGTCAATCAGCTCCTGGATAGCTATGTACACCACGCCGTCGAGCACCTTCAGAAGCATGAAATCACCTGCAGGGCTGTTCTACTCTACAGCAACCCCCACGAGGAGCTGCTCGATTATACCGAGATCACTGCCCCGGGATGCGAAATAAAAGCTAAAGGGCAGGTGCTTTACGGCGGGCCTTCTGAGAATATCCTTGCCTATTCGGTTGAGCACAATATGAACCTTATCATCATGGCCACGCATGGCCTCAGCGGCCTGCGGCGATGGTGGCTGGGAAGTGTATTTGAAAAAGTGGCATCGCGGGCCACCGTGCCTGTGCTGGGCATACACAGCAAAAAGGTGCGGGAAGTGGACAGGGACAGGAAGGCAGCTTTCAAGCGTATCCTGGCGCCTCTCGATGGATCGGAGACGGGCGGGGCGGCCATGCATGATGCAGAGGCCCTAGCCCTTAAAACCGGCGCCGCCATGGTGCTGGTCCACGTACTGCCCGCCCCTCACGCCGTCGAGGCGCGCTGGCTGGGTCCCGAATTCAGCGGCTTCGTTAAGGCCATGCACGACGCCGGCCAGAAATATCTCGATAAGGTCAATGCCCGGCTGAGTGCCAGGGGGCTGGATGTGAAAGTCAGGATAGTATCGGGCGACCCCGCAGCCAGGATAATCGAGGTGGCCAGGGAAGAAAAGGCCGACCTTATAGCCATGTCCACGCACGGCAGGAGCGGCATAGCCCGTTGGATGCTGGGCAGCGTGGCGGACAAGATTTTGCACGAGTCCAGGATCCCCATGTGGCTGGTGAGACCAAGGCAGATCATTAAAGAGATGCTTAAAGAGAGCGGCCAGGATGATAAATGAGCAGAGTGCCTGCGCCGGTAAGGAGTTAACTATATGGGAAAAATAAACGTAGCTATTATTGGAGTTGGCAATTGCGCTTCCTCCTTCGTCCAGGGGGTGCAATATTACAAGAAAGCCAAAAATGATGAGTTCGTGCCAGGCCTGATGCACGTCAACCTGGGAGGCTACCAAATCAAGGACATCAACTTCGTGGCGGCCATTGATATCGACCGAAACAAGGTGGGTAAGGACCTTGCGGAGGCCATCTTCACCGCGCCCAACAATACTTATAAATTCTGTGATGTCCCCACCACGGGCGTCAAGGTGGTTCGCGGCATGACCCATGACGGGCTGGGCAAGTACCTGGGCAAAATCATTGAAAAGGCTCCGGGACCCACGGCCAACATCATCGGTATACTTAAAGAGGTCAAGGCTGATGTGGCCATCAACTACCTGCCGGTCGGCAGCGAAGAGGCAACCAAGTGGTATGTCGAGCAGCTTCTCAATGCCGGTGTGGGGCTGGTCAACTGCATACCCGTCTTTATTGCACGTGAGCCGTACTGGCACAACCGCTTCCACGAAGCCGGCCTGCCGGTTATCGGCGACGATATCAAGTCGCAGGTTGGCGCCACCATAGTGCACCGCGTGCTTACCCGGCTGTTCCAGGACCGCGGCGTTAAACTGGAGCGCACCTACCAGCTAAATTTCGGGGGCAATACCGACTTCTACAATATGCTGGAGCGCGAACGTCTTGAATCCAAGAAGATCTCCAAGACCAATGCCGT
>JAPLHM010000090.1 GCA_026389635.1 Chloroflexota bacterium
CTCATCTGCATGGGCTCGGCCCTCTTCACCGTAGTCTCGGTGCTGGGCTTTTCGGGGAATGTGGACCCCACCAGGATAGCCGCCGGCGTGGTCACGGGCATCGGCTTCATCGGCGCGGGTGTCATCTTCCGCGGCATGCGCGGCGACAAGGTCATGGGCATCACCACGGCTGCCAGTATCTGGGTAACGGCAGCTATCGGCATCGCAGCCGGTGCAGGGCTCTACATCATCGCGGCGGCAGCGGCCGTGGTGACCGTACTGGTTTTGATGATACCGAGGGTTAAAGGATGATGGAGCAAAAAATGTCATTGCGAGGAGCAAACCAAAAACGTCATTGCGAGGAGCGCAGCGACGAAGCAATCTTTGCATACAAGGAAGATTGCTTCGCTTCGCTCGCAATGACGAGGGTCAAAGGATGATAACAGAATGACACTCGCCGAAAAAATACTTGCAGCGCACTGCGGCAGGGAGAGGGTAAGCCCCGGGGACTTCCTCAGCGTCAGGTGCGACCTGGTGCTCTCCAACGATATCACCGCGCCCATCGCCATGAGGGAATTCGAACGGCTGGGCGTCCCGCGCGTCTTCGATCCCGCCAGGATCGTGATGGTGCCGGACCATTTCTGCCCCAACAAGGATATACAGTCCGCCACACAGATCAAAATAATGCGTGAGTTCGCCAGGCGGCACGGCATAATATATTTCGAGGTCGGGCAGATGGGTATCGAGCACGTCATACTGCCGGAAAAGGGACTGGCGCTGCCCGGGCAGGTGATAGTGGGCGCCGACTCCCATACCTGCACCTACGGGGCGCTGGGCGCCTTCGCCACGGGCATGGGCTCGACCGACATAGCCATCGCCATGGCCACCGGCGAGATATGGATGAAGGCGCCGACCACGATCAAATTTATCTATCACGGCAGGCCGGGCAAATGGAGCGGGGGCAAGGACCTCATCCTGCACACCATCGGGGACATCGGCGTGGACGGCGCGCTCTACTCGGCCATGGAATTCCAGGGCGAAGCTATAGACACTCTCTCCATGGACGGCCGCTTCACCATGGCCAATATGGCCATCGAAGCCGGCGGCAAAGCGGGCCTCTTCCGCGTGGACAGCACGACGCGGCGCTACCTCAAGGGACGCACCAAAAGCAAATACCGGGTGTACGAACCCGACGCCGATGCGGAATATGCTCGCGTAATAGAATATGATGCATCAAAAATCGAACCCCAGGTGGCCTTCCCCCATCTCCCATCGAATACCAGGCCGGTCAGCCGGGCCGGCAATGTCCCCATCGACCAGGCGGTCATCGGCAGCTGCACCAACGGCAGAATAGAGGACCTGCGCCTGGCGGCACGGGTGCTCAAGGGCAGGAAGGTTGACCCCCACCTGCGCTGCATCATATTGCCGGGTTCGCAGCAGGTCTACCTTGATGCGCTCAAAGAGGGGCTGATCGAGATTTTTATCAAAGCCGGCGCAGCGGTCAGCACCCCCACCTGCGGCCCCTGCTTGGGCGGGTACATGGGCGTATTAGCTGAAGGGGAGAGGTGTATCTCGACCACCAACCGCAACTTCGTAGGCAGGATGGGTCACGTAAAATCCGAGGTTTACCTGTCCAACCCGGCCGTGGCCGCGGCCAGCGCCGTGCTGGGCAGGATCGCCGGCCCCGGGGAGCTGTAATAGATGTCGCTTAAAGGCAAGGCCCACAAATACGGCAGCAACATAGATACCGACGCCATCATAGCGGCGCGCTACCTCAACATGCACGACCCCGCGGAGTTAGCTGCGCACTGCATGGAGGATATCGACCCCGATTTCCTGCGCAGGGTCAAACCCGGGGACATTATGGTGGCTGAGTCAAACTTCGGCTGCGGCTCTTCGCGCGAACACGCCCCTGTTGCCATCAAGGCAGCGGGCATCTCATGCGTTATCGGCAAGAGCTTCGCGCGCATCTTCTTCCGCAATGCCATCAATACCGGGTTGCCACTGCTGGAATGCGGGGAGGCCGTGGACAATATCAAGCAGGGAGACGAGGTGGAGGCCGACCCGGCGACGGGGACGATCACCAACCTCTCCAGCGGGCAGACCTTCCGTTCAAAGCCCTATCCTGATTTCATGATGGAGATTATAAATTCGGGCGGACTGGTGGAGCACACCAGGAAAAAGCTTGGCGGGGCCGTGTGATTTGAATTTCGATATTGCGGTCCTGCCGGGAGACGGTGTCGGGCCGGACGTAACCAACGAAGCGCGGCGCGTGCTGGATGAAGTGGGCGTGCGCTTCGGTCACCGTTTCACCTACAAAGCAGGCTTGATCGGCGGCATAGCCATCGATAAAACAGGCAGCGCCCTGCCGCAGCAAACGATCGACACCTGCCGCGGCTGCGACGCGGTGCTGCTGGGCGCGGTGGGCGGGCCTAAATGGGACGACCCCGATGCCGCAACCAGGCCGGAGGACGGGCTGCTGGCATTACGCAGGCAACTGGGCCTCTTTTGCAACCTTCGCCCGGTCAAGATGTTACGTGTGCTGCAGGACGCCACCAGCCTCAAGCCGGAGGTGGTGCGCGACGTGGACCTGATGGTAGTGCGTGAACTGACGGGCGGCCTCTACTTCGGCAGGCCCAAGAAGCGCTGGAGCAACTCCAGGGGAAGGCGGGCGGTGGACTCCATGGTCTATACAGAGAAGGAGATCGCCCGCATACTGCGGGCCGGCTTCGAACTGGCCATGTCACGGCGCCGCAAATTGACTTCTGTAGACAAGGCCAACGTCCTGGAGACCTCCAGGCTATGGCGGCAGATTGCGGTAGAGATGGCTGCAGGGTATCCGCAGGTCAGCCTGGACCATATGCTGGTGGACGCCTGCGCCATGCGCCTGATACGTGACCCGGCTTATTTCGACGTGATAGTGACCGAGAACATGTTCGGCGACATACTCACAGACGAGGCATCCATGCTGGCCGGTTCCATGGGCATGCTGCCCTCCGCCAGCCTGGCCGGCATACCGGGTGGCAAATCGTCCCGCGCCTTCGGACTGTACGAACCCATCCACGGCAGCGCGCCGGATATCGCCGGCCTGGACCTGGCCAACCCCATAGCCGCCATCCTCAGCGCAGGCATGCTGCTGCACTACTCGCTGGGACTGGGCAGGGAAGCAACAGCCGTGGAGCGGGCGGTGCTGCAGGTGCTGGAAGGGGGTTACCGCACCAAAGACATCATGACCGGCGGCATGAAACCGGCAGGCACCGCGCAGATGGGCAGGCTGATCGCGGGAAAAATAAGAAAATGAGCATAATATTATGAGACATGTTGACATTTACGATACCACCCTGAGAGACGGTGCGCAGCAGGAGGGGATATCCTTCACCGTTGCCGACAAACTCAAGATCGCCCAGAAGCTGGACGAACTGGGCATCCAATACATCGAAGGAGGATGGCCGGGGGCCAATCCCAAGGACACGCAGTTTTTTGCCAGGGCGAAAGGCCTGAAGTTTAAGAACGCCGTACTGGTGGCCTTCGGCAGCACGCGGCGCGTGGATACGAAAGCATCCGATGACGCAGGGCTGCAGGCGCTGGCGCAGTCCGGCGCGCGGGCGGCCAACATAGTGGGCAAGGCCTGGGACGTCCAGGTCAAGCGCGTACTTGAGACCAGCCTGGAGAACAACCTGGCCATTATCGAAGAATCAGTGGCCTACCTCAAATCGAAGGGGATGACGGTGTTTTTCGATGCGGAGCACTTTTTCGACGGGTTCAAGTCGAACCCTGCCTACGCCCTTGCGGCCCTGTCTGCAGCGGCCCGCGGAGGGGCGGACTGCCTGGTGCTGTGCGATACCAACGGCGGGACGCTGCCATCGGAGGCGGCGGCAGCCGTCGGCAAGGCGGCTAAAAAACTGGGCTGCCCGCTGGGCATACACGCACATAATGACAGCGACCTGGCCGCGGCCGTCTCGCTGGCCGCCGTACAAAGCGGCGTCAGCCACGTCGAGGGAACCATCAACGGCTACGGCGAGCGCTGCGGCAACGCCAACCTCTGCTCCATCATCCCTGCCCTGCAGGTCAAACTGGGCATAAAGTGTCTATCCGCCGGTCAACTCTCAAAGCTTACGGATGTCTCCCGCTTCGTAGCCGAAGTGGCCAACCTGCCACCGCCTTCCAACCTGCCCTACGTCGGCAGCAATGCCTTCCTGCACAAGGCGGGCCTGCACGTGTCGGCCATGGCCAGGTGGGGGGACAGCTACCAGCATATCGACCCCATGTCCGTAGGCAACAACCCCAAAATAGTGGTGTCCGAGCTCTCCGGCAAGAGCAATATCATCTTCAAGGCCAAAGAGATTGGTATCCACATGCCGCCCGAGGGCAAAGAGGCGCGCAGGATACTCGAGCAGATCAAGCACCTGGAGAACCTGGGCTTCCAGTACGAGGATGCCGATGCGTCCTTCGAGCTCCTTTTGGTGCGGGCGCAGCCGGGCTATAAGCCGCCCTTCAACCTGGTTGACTACATGGTGGTGGTGGAGAGGCACAGGCGGCAGCCCGCTGTTTACGATATAGGGAGCGAGTTGCTGGCAGAGGCCACCATCAAGGTCAGGGTGGAAGGCAGGGTGATGCACACTGCGGCCGAGGGCAACGGCCCGGTCAACGCGCTGGACCGCGCATTGCGCAAGGCGCTGCTGGAGTCCTACCCCGGGCTGGCTAAGGTGGACCTCATCGATTACAAGGTGCGCATACTTGAAGGCAGCAGCGGGACGGGCTCACTGGTGCGCGTCTTCATCGAATCCTCCAACGGCAGGGTTCAGTGGCGCACGGTGGGCGGCTCAACCAACATCATCGAGGCAAGCTGGCTGGCGCTCTACGACAGCATGGAGTATTTCCTGCTGAAGCTGGATAAAAAGTCCAGGAAATAAACCTCTCCCCCGTAGGGGCGTACCTTCAGGTGCGCCCGTCTTTGGGCGGGGCTTCGGGCGGGTTTGAAAACCCGCCCCTACATTTATCCGCCCGTCTTCGGGCGGGTGGGGCTAACCAATCCGCAGCAAAATTAGGTATTATTACAGATATCGAACAGGCTCACCTGCGGTCTATACTATAGAATTAAGTACACACGTAGGGAGGTAAATCAGGCATGGTAAAGATTATTTGCGACAGCACCGGTGACATCCCCGAGGAAATGAGAAAACAGTACGATATAACGATTGTGCCGCTTAACGTGCTATTCGGCACCGATAGTTACCAGGATGGCGTGAACCTTACGGGGGCCCAGTTCTACAAGATGCTGGTGGAGGGCAAGGTGCACCCCACCACTTCACAGCCTGCACCCGGGTTATTTGCCGAGGCATACAAGAAGCTGGCCAAAGAAACCGATGAGATATTGGTGCTGACCATATCCGCCGGCATCAGCGGCACCTATGAGAGCGCCATGCAGGCCAAACAATTAGTGGACAGCAGCCTCAAGATTGAGATCATCGACAGCAGGTGGACCTGCGCGGGGTTGCTGCTGCAAACACTCACGGCGGCCAGGGCGGCTGAGAAAGGCATGAAACTGGCGGAGATTACCGCGATGGTCAAGGACATCCTGCCTAAAATACGCGTCTACATGATTTTCGATACGCTGGAGTACCTGAGGAAAGGCGGCCGCATCGGCCTGGCCAAGGCTATGCTGGGGGGAATGCTCAAGCTTAACCCCGTATTGACGTTGAGGGAGGGTGTGATCCACCCGGTTACACAGGCGCGCGGCCGTGCCAGGGCCGTAAATATGCTGGTTGACCTCATAAAAAAGACCGGTAATCCCGGGGAAATAGTAGTGGAGGACGCCACCACGCCGGAGGAGCTTGAAGACCTGACAAAACGCATAAGCGCCGCAATCCCGGGTGCCAAAATAATCCGGACCAAGGTTGGCCCAACTATCGGTGTCCACGCCGGTCCGAGAATTATGGTCGCGGGCGCCATCAGTACAGTGTAGGGGCGTTCCTTCAGGTGCGCCCGTGGGATTACGATGTAGGGGCGTTCCTTCAGGTGCGCCCGTCTTCGGGTGGGGCTTCGGGCGGGTTTGAAAACCCGCCCCTACAATTAAAATAAAAAGGGGACGGCCGACGGCCGCCCCCTTTAATTTACCGGAAATCGCTGACTGCTTATTCAGCTTTGATAATGGCAGCAATACCCTGGCCGCCGCCTTCGCACATGGTGGCGACGCCGTATTTGCCTTTCTTCTCTTTGAGTATCCTGGCAAGAGTACCTACCAGCCTGATGCCGCTGGCGCCCAGGGGATGGCCGATGGCCATGGCGCCGCCATGGACATTGACCTGTTCCCATTTCAGGCCGAATTCCTTGACAGCATACAGGGACACTACCGCGAAGGCCTCATTGACCTCCCAGTAATCGATATCCTTGGCCTGCAGTCCGGCAGCCTTCAAGGCATTCCTGGTGGAGGGTACGGGGCCTGCGCCCATGATGGTGGGGTCAACGCCGGCCATACCGAAGGAAACGAAGCTGGCGATGGGCTTGAGGCCGAGTTTATTGGCTTTCTCGCGGGACATGATGAGCATGGCAGTGGCGCCCGCATTCAACGGGGAGGATGTGCCTGCTGTGATCGTGCCGTCGGGCTTGTAAGCCGGCTTCATCCCG
>JAPLHM010000322.1 GCA_026389635.1 Chloroflexota bacterium
CTGCCACCGGAAGAGTACCTGGCACTGCTCACCAATTTGACAGGCGCACTCGAAAAACAGCGGGCAATTAAAGAAAACGGCATAGCGGTGCTGGTATCGGGCAGCATCGTCGAGCAGTTGTGGATATTCGACCTGCTGGAGGCTGCCGGCGGATGGGTGGTGGCCGACGACCTCTGCAACGGGTACCGCTTCTGCCGGCCCGCCGACGGCGCAGGCGCGGACCCCATGGAACGCCTCATCGACCGCTATATCCACCGCTTTCCCTGTCCCGCCCGATCGAACATTGAAGACCGCGTCCCACGGGTCAGGGAACTGGTGGAGAAGTCGGGCGCAAAAGGCGTCATCTTCCTCTTTCAGAAATTCTGCACGCCGCACCTGGCGGATTACCCGGCATTGGCCGCCGAGTTGAGAAAAGATGGTATACCGGTACTTTCCGTAGAGATGGACGAGAGCGGTAATATAGAGGGCCAGCTCAAGACCCGCTTCGGCGCCTTCTTCGAGATGATAGCAGGATAAGATGGATAACACGCGCAAATCGACCAAGAGGCTATCCACGGCTAAGGAACTGCAGCAGATCGTGGCAGGGTTCTACCTTGAGGGGCACGAGGCAAAGCGGGCCGGCAAGCCGGTGGGCTGGATGCCGCCCATGAACGGACTCATCGAGATTTTCTACGCCATGGACCTGCAGCCGGTTTTCCCCGAGAACTGGTCGCCCGTCTGCGCCGCCTTCGGGTTGATCGACAGGAATTACAATACCGCCGAATCCATGGGTTTTTCCCCTGACCTCTGCGGATACCTGCGCAACTGCGCGGGCTATATCCACGGCATGATGGGAGAAGAAGGGGTGCCGCTGGGTGGACTGCCCGAACCCGACATGATATTTGTACCCGGTGCCGGCTGCGTGCCGGCTATGAAGAATTTTCAGTACATCGCCCGCCGCTTTCCCGGGGCAAATGTCTTCAAGGCCGACCTGCCACAGGTGCCCATCGAGAATATCCAGCGCTTCCACGTCGATTACGCCCTCAGCGAGATAAACCGCATCGTCGCCTTCCTGACCGGGGTCACGGGAAAAAAGCTGGACCACGATCGCCTGAGGGAGGTAGTCATCCTGTCCGACCAGGCCTGCGCCCTATGGGACGAGATCACGTCGTACCGGCGCTGTATCCCCACACCCATCTCGGCGGCCGAGGTCGGCCTGATGTTCGTCATGGTGACGCGTCAGGGCACGCAATTAGCCGTGGATTATTTGACCAGGGTGAGGGATGAGGTGCGGGAACGCGCGGAGAAGGGGATAGGGATAATTGCAGATGAGAAGGTGAGGCTTTTCTGGGACAATATCCCGCTATGGTACAACCTGGGACTTTTCAACTACTTCGAGAAATTCGGGGGCGTGGTGGTGGCCGAGACCTACTCGGCGGCCTGGTCCATCCGGCTCGACACGTCCAACCCACTCGAAGCGCTGGCCATGAAGTCGCTCATGTCCTACCCCATGGTGTCATGCGTCTCGATGAAAAGGCGCAAGGAGATGGTGCTCAAGGCCTGCCGCGACTACCACATCGACGGCGTAATCTTGCACTCCAACAAATCGTGCCTGCCCATCACGCTGGGGCAGATGGACATCAAGCGGGCTCTGCAGGACGAATTGGGCCTGCCCTCGGTGGTGATCGAGGCCGACCACATGGACCCCGCCAATTTCTCCATGGCCCAGTTCGAGGCGCGCGCCGACGCGTTCATCGAGGTATTACTGGAGAGGAAGGGCGGGCGCACCTGAAGGAACGCCCCTACGTGTATCTATGTAGGGGCGGGTTTTCAAACCCGCCCGAAACTACAGGAAGGTCACCGCTGTCTTTAAGGCTTTGTACTTCCCTTTGTGCAGGTTGACCTCGATCATGCGGCGGTAGTCCTCCAGCTTGAAGGTGTGCGTCACCAATGGCTCCAGTTGTATCTTTTTCTGCCTGACCAGCCTGGCCGCTATCTCAAAGATGTGCTTCCTCTCACCCTCGAAGTTTACATAACCTGATGAGTAGGCGCCCTTAATCGTCTGCAGCTTGAGCCACAGCGGTGTGAGGTCCAGCTTAACGTCCTTCCCGATGCCCACCATGCTCAGCGTCCCGCCCGTCTCCAGCGCCCTCATGCTGCTGAACAGGGTCGATTGACTGGCCACGCAGTCGAAAATCTTCGAGAAGCCGCCCATCAGCACCTCTTTCCCCATCATGGGTTTATATGCCCTCGCCCCGGTGATCTCGATAGTATGCCTGAGTATATCGCCGTCAGTGATCAGCCTGTCGGCGCCGGCCTTCAGCGCCATGTCCGCGGCGAATGGGTAGGGCTCGGCCACCGTAACCTGGCATTTGCTGCCCAATGCGCGTATCGACTGTATAACCAGGTTGCCTATCACGCCTGCCCCTATCACCAGTACCCGGTCATTGTCCCGCGGCAGGTTCTCCAGCACCGCTTGCAGTGATACCCCCAGCGGCTCGAAGAGCGCGGCCTCCTTTATGGAAATACCCTCCGGCAGCCTGAAAAGCTGATCCTTGTGGGCAATAAAGTAAGGCGCAAAGCCCCCGCCCGTGTCGCGGCAGATGCCTGTGAACATGCCGGGCGCCAGGCTGCCCTCAGCCATGTTCTCGCAGTTGGAGGGACGTCCCTCCCGGCAGCTTCTGCACTCGTCCGCGATTCCCCGCACCAGGCAGCCCAACTGGTTTACGAGTATTATGACATCGCCTTTTTTGAAGTCCCGGACGCCGCTGCCTGCCTCCGCCACCTCCCCGCATATCTCGTGCCCCATGGTGCAGGGGAAAGACGAGAAGGGTGAAGCCGTGGGGGATTCTTTTAACAGGATCAGGTTGAGGTCACTGCCGCAGAAGCCGCACATCAGCGTTTTTATCTTGACCCAATCGGGAGAGGGCAGCGCCGGTTCCGGCGCGTCCACCAGGCGTGCGGTGGCCAGTGGCCCGTTGTAAAAAAAGCCCTTGGTTAAGGCGCCCAGCAGAGTGAGCGCCAGGTATTGAGGCACGGAAACAGAGAACTGTAAGGACTTCATCTCCCTTATCCCCCTTTCTAACAGCTATTCCATTTTCAGGCCATCGACCAGCAGCAGTGTGCCGGGACTGGTTACCGTGGGGTCGGTGAGCACGTTCACGCAGGCCGGCTTGCCCGAGTCCAGCGCCCGCTTGATGGCCGGGACGATCTCCTCGTCCCTAACCACGAATTCGCCGTGGCCGCCCAGGGCCTTTACCACCTCCTCGTAGTGCACTATGCCCAGTTCCGAACCCACCAGCCGCTTGGGGCCGTAATTTATCTCCTGCCCGTGCTTGATCATGCCCCAGGCCTGGTCGTTGACTATCACGCAGACGAAGGGTATCTTGTGCCGCACGGCCGTATCGAACTCCATAGCATTGAGGCCGAAGGAGCCGTCGCCGCTGATCACCACCACCGTCTTATCGGGCCGGGCTACTTTCGCGCCTATGCCCATAGGCACGCCGGTACCCAGGCAGCCGAAAAGTCCCGCCGCGCCGCCGATGATGGCGGACTTGTCCTTGGCCTTCAACCCCGTCAGGCCGAAATACGAGGCGTCGCCGCCGTCTACGATATATATGGGGCTGCCAGGCACAGCTTTCCTGACCTGCTCGATCAGGCGCACGGGGTGGATTGGCGCCGTCACCTTCTCCCTCTGCTCGATCTCGGCCGCGGACAGCGGCAAATACGAATCGCGCAGCGATTTCATCCAGGCGCCGCGGTCCTTCTTCGTCACAAGCTTGTTGAGCTCGCGCAGAGTGAGCGCAATGTCTCCGGCCAGCCCGATATCGCAGCACCTGTTCCTGTCCAATTCCGAGGGCTCCACGTCCACCCGCACCACCTTGGCTGCGGCAAACCCCTGCCCGAAAAACATCAGCCAGTTGAAGCGCAGACCCAGCACGATCACCAGGTCGGCCATGGGCAGCGCTGACAATAAGGCCATTTGACCCCCATCCCACAGTGATAGCGGGTGTTCGTCCGGCAGGGTGCCCCTGCCGTTGTTCATCAGCACGAAGGGGATGCCCGTTTTGTCGATGAATTCCTTGAGATCTTTATCGCAATCGCTGAAGCCCACACCGCTGCCGCCCACCAGCAGGGGCTTCGAAGCGGAGTTGATCAGGTCCGCGGCCTCTTTTATAGCTGCGGGATCCGGCAGGTACCTGTAGGTTTTGCAGGGCTTCTCGGGGCAGGCGATGTCCTCGTCGTTCACCTGCACGTTGAGTATGTCGGGGGGCAGCTCCAGGAAAACCGGGCCGGGCCTGCCCGACATGGCCACACGGAAGGCCTTGGAGATGTATTCGGGTATGCGCTTTGTGTCGTGGCAGATGCCATGCCACTTGACCACCGACTTCACCATGTCGGCCTGGCTCATGTCCTGCAGGGCGCCCTTCTCCCGGTCCCTGATGGGCGACATACCGCTCAACATCACCACCGGGGCGTTTTCCATGTGCGCGTTGACCAGGCCGGTGAGGGAATTGGTAAAGCCGGGGCCGGCAGTGACGATGCATACGCCGGGCTCATTTTTGTAGATCGACCAGGCGTGGGCCATCATCACCGCCGCCTGCTCGTGCCGCACGTCTATCAGCCGTATGCCGTACTCGTAGAACCCGTCGAAGATGCGGTCGATGTGTCCCCCGCTCAGCCCGAATACCGTGTCGACCCCTTCGACCTGCTTGAGATACCTGGCCACCAGGTGGCCGCCGTATATCTTAGCCATGACGCAAACCTCCTCGCAGTTTTCCGTGAATGAACCAGCCTATTTTAACATGAACAACCGTGGTAAAATAACAGCAAAGAAAGATTCCTTTATAAAAAAGAGGAGGTGCAGCATGTCCTGGCTAACACTGGGCTTACCCGCCGGCGGTCCCGCTTTGGGGATCATCCTGCTCGTCATCGGCATAATCATCCTGATTTTCCCCCGCATCATCAACTACCTTATCGGCATTGCCCTGATTCTCAGCGGACTCGGCTGGATATTCGCCGGCAGCTGGCTGTGGGGCATACTGGCCCTGGCCGCCGGTATCCTCGTAATGGTCATGCCGAGGATACTGAACTACGTAGTTGGGATTTACTTTATCATCCTGGGTTTGGGGCAGATCGTTGCATCAGGTTTTGCCCTGGGGTTTCCGCTCATCGTGGGCGCTATCACCCTTATCTTCGGCATCATAGTGATGGTAAACCCCGGCGTGCTGAATGCGCTGGTCGCGATTATTTTCATCATCCAGGGCGTCCTCCTGCTGGTACAGTATTTCCGCTGGTTCTAAGCGGCAGTTGAATACAGCGTTGGCGGTGGCCAGGGGGATAGAAGGCATAAAGAGGCGGACTTTAACTAAAGGCAGCAAAGCCGCCGTCATCGAGGTCTGTATCGTTGTGGGCATCATTATCCTGCCGCTGCTGGCGCCGGCGCTGAATAAGTCCCGGCCCGGCTAACCGTCGAGCATCATTTCTCCAGCTAAAGGGGTGTAACGGTAGATGTATTGTTTGATTATATATAATCTGTAAGGTGATTAAATGCAGACAAACGCTGAGAGTGATTTACACGAGAGATTAAATGACCCTGTCTTTGCAGCTGAGTTTGGGGCCGAGTACGCTCGGGCCGAGTTGTCTTTACTGCTGACCAAAGCCCGCAGAGAAAGAAAGCTGACACAGGAGGCTATGGCAGGCCAACTGGGCATCAGCCAGCCCTATCTGGCCAAATTGGAGAGCGGCGAGGCCAACCCGACCCGACCATCGGACGCATTGGCAGGATTCTGGCAACCCTGGGATTTAAGATAAGCTCCAGCCTGGAGCCGCTGATTGAGGAAGAGAGCCATTACCGGGCTAAAGTCACGTCTGTGGCCAGGGTAATGGACAAAGGCAGATAGGCAGAATTGGGCATGTTTATAGCATTCGCCGTCTCATAGAGTCGTGGATGACAGTTAAACCTGATAAACCGGCCGTATTTATCTCCTGGGGCCTGCTTATCGCCCTATTCATAGGCGCCGGCCTTGCCGCTTACCTGGTGTTCTACCCCGGGGCGGTCTTCGTCTTCGTTGCGCTGCTTGAATTCATATTGCTCGCCGGCGCCGTCAGCGTTTTCTTTTTGCGGCGCAGGCGCGGCAGGTGGTGGGTGCCG
>JAPLHM010000184.1 GCA_026389635.1 Chloroflexota bacterium
GGCCGGGTCATCAAGTTCAGCGAATTCGCCATGGAATACCTTGCGCAGGAGCAGCAGAAACAGCGCCAGGAGCAGTGCAGCGGAGGCGACATTTCAGATGAGGCCAAAGCATAGAAAATAAAGGCAGGTGGTGCAAGATGGAAGACTTCGAGAAATTGGGCGTATTTTACATCGGCAGGGAATATGACCTGGCCAATAAGAAATCGGGCGAACATCTCATCCTCTACGATTCCAAGGACATGGTGACGCACGGTGTATGCGTGGGCATGACCGGCAGCGGCAAGACGGGACTATGTATCGCCATACTGGAGGAGGCTGCCCTGGACGGCATACCGGCCATAATCATCGATCCCAAGGGGGACCTACCCAACCTGATGCTAACCTTCCCCCAGTTGAGGGCCGAGGACTTCCTGCCATGGATAAACGAGGATGACGCCCGCCGCAAGGGCCTTTCGCCACAGGACTTCGCCGCCAAACAGGCCGATATGTGGAAGAACGGGCTTGCCTCGTGGGGTGAGAGCGGTGACCGCATCGCCAGGCTCAAGCAGGCGGCTGAATTCGTGATCTACACGCCCGGCAGCACGGCGGGCATCCCCGTCTCCATATTGAAATCGTTTGCCGCACCTCCCTCAGCGCTGCTCGAGGACAGTGAACTGCTGAGGGACAGGATAAATTCTACGGTCACCAGCCTGCTGGGACTGGTGGGCAAGGACGCGGACCCCATCAGGAGCAAGGAACATATATTGATCTCCACCATACTCGACAACGCCTGGAAGCAGGGAATCGACCTCGACCTGGCTGCCCTCATCCAGCAGGTACAGACACCGCCCGTAAGCAGGATCGGCGTCATAGACCTTGACTCGTTCTACCCGGCCAAAGACAGGTTCGAGCTGGCCATGCTGATCAACAACCTGCTGGCGGCTCCAGGTTTCAACGCATGGCTGGAGGGCGAGGCCCTTGATATAGGCCAGATACTCTACAGCCCGGCCGGCAAACCCAGGCATGCTATTTTCTCCATCGCCCACCTCAACGACGCGGAGCGCATGTTCTTCGTGTCGCTGCTGCTCAACCAGATACTTGCATGGATGCGCCAGCAGCCGGGCACCACCAGCCTGCGCGCTATGGTCTACATGGACGAGATCTTCGGTTATTTCCCGCCCGTAGCCAACCCACCCTCCAAGCAACCCCTGCTGACCCTGCTTAAGCAGGCCCGCGCCTACGGCGTGGGCATATTGCTGGCCACGCAGAACCCGGTCGACCTCGACTACAAGGGGCTTTCCAACACCGGCACATGGATGCTGGGCCGGCTGCAGACCGAGCGCGACAAGGCACGCGTGCTGGAAGGGCTTGAGGGCGCATCAGCCACCCAGGGCGCGAAGTTCGACCGCCAGGCCATGGAGCAGACGCTGGCCGGCCTGGGCAGCCGCGTCTTCCTCATGAACAATGTGCACGACGATGCTACAACGGTATTCGAGACCCGCTGGGCCATGTCCTACCTGCGGGGTCCGCTTACCCGCAACCAGATCAAGGTTCTGATGGACCCGGTCAAGGCGCAGATGCCCAAAACACCGGCAGCCGCCGCCCAGGCGCCTGCGTTCACGGCGCCACAACCCGGACAGGCAGCAACTGCAGCAGCGCCGGCAAGGCAAACAGCCGGGCCATCGGGTCGTCCCGTGATCCCGCCCGACGTATCACAGTACTTCGTGCCGGCCAGGGGCAGCCAGTCCGGAAGCACCTTGCTTTACAGGCCGGCCGTGCTCGGTGTTGCACAGGTACATTTCATGGATGCAAAGTCCGGCATAGACACGACGGATGATACCGCGGCAGTCACAGATATCACCGACGATCCCATACCGGTTAACTGGGATAACGCCAGGGAGGCTGGTTTCAGCATCTCCGACCTTGAGAAAGCGCCCCGCGAGGGGGCTCAGTTCGGGACTCTGCCGGCGCCGGCGGGCAAGGCGCGCAGCTACGACAATTGGAGCAAGGAGTTTGTCACCTGGCTTTACGGCAGCAAGAAATACGAGCTGCTCAAGAGCCCTACCTACAAGCAGGTATCCAAACCGGGCGAATCGGAGCGGGACTTCAGGGTAAGGCTTGGCCTGAGCGCCAGGGAACAGCGCGATGACATGGTTGATAAGCTAAAGCAGAAGTACCAGCTCAAGATAAATGCACTGGAAGAGAAGGTCCGCATATCACAACAGGCTGTGGACCGCGAAGCCCAGCAGCAGAAGCAGCAACAGATGCAGACGGTGATCAACGTTGGCGCCACGCTTCTGGGAGCATTCATGGGCAAGGGTCTGAGCACCGGAACGGTTGGCAGGGCCTCTACGAGTATGAAAAGCGCGGGCCGAATTATGAAAGAGAAGGATGATGTAGACCGTGCCAAGGACAGCGTGGCGACGCATCAGCAAACGCTGGATGAGTTAGAGACGGAGTTCAAAGCCGAGATGGATCAACTTGCCGCCAGGATCGACCCGGCCACAGAAGAGCTGCAGAAGATATCCATACGTCCGGCTAAAAAGGACATCGTGGTCAAACTGGTAGGCCTGGCCTGGCTGCCCTTCTGGCGATCGCAGGACGGCAGCGCTACCGCAGCCTGGCAGTAGACAAGTTTTATGCCTGCTCACAAAAAGATGGAATCATACGGCGATTTTTAACCTGTGCCTGAGGTAGAGGCCCGCCAGCAGCCCGAAGACCAGTCCACCCAGGTGTCCCTGCCAGGATACGAAAGATAAGGGCAAGAGGATAAGGAAACCGATCATTACACCAACCCACAGCGGCATGGGAACCGGTATAGGGAAGATGAATACACTTACCTTCGGCGCAACTATAGCCAGTGCCCCGCCAAGGGCAAAGACCGCCCCCGAAGCCCCGATAGTCGGGATATAAGGCGATGAAAACAAAAGGACAAAGAGCCCGCCGATTATGCCGCCGGCAAAGTAAATCAAAAGGAAATTTCTTGGCCCCGCCACACGGTTAAGAAAGCTGCCGAAAAAATAAAGGGTCAGCATATTAGTAAGCAGATGTATAAAATCTGCCTGCGTAAACATGTACGTGATAAGTGTCCATGGACGCTCTATCAAGCCGCTCCATGATCCGTACAGGCCAAGGTAAGGGATGATGTTATAGCCCATATAGGCGGCGATATTTACCCCAAGGTATACAAGTACATTGATGATTATGATTACTACGATGGGGATAAGCTCCCCTTCGTTCGTCCGGTAGCGTACATTTGACATCTTTCTATATCCTGATTAATAAGAATTCACTTAATTTAGTTTATCACACCCGGTGGAGGCAGCGGCATCAGGCCAGCGCATAGTAGATTGTCTCGTCCTCGGTGTACGTCCGCACCCTGCCTCTTTCCTGAAGGTAAACCAGGTGCGCGATGGTTTCACCCACGGCGAACCATTGCTGAACGATGGGGAAATCCTTCCAGTCCTTGCAATCGATCTTCCAGGTGATGTACGGCGCGATCTCGTAGGCGGTCATATCACCTTCCTCAAGCGCGGCCATGACCTCGCCCAGTCTCAACTGGTGATGCTGCTTGAGCTCCTCGATGCGCTGCCTGTGCTCATGCCACGACCGGCGGTGCGCCGGCAGCACCAACTCGACATCCAGGGTGCCGGCCCTGTCAAGGCTGTCTAAATAGTCACCCAGTGCATCGCCCATCTCCGGCCAGTGGGCGATATTGGGCGTGATATCAAAGAGAATATGGTCGCCCGAGAATAGTATCTTCTTGCTCTCATCATACAGGCACATGTGCCCCGGCGAATGACCGGGGGTCTCCACGCACGTCAGTGAGTAGTCTCCAGCCTCTATGACCTGCCCGTCGTCCACCTCGGTAATATCCACCACGCGGCTGGGGCTGTAGAGGTACCCGGGGTGCTTCGCCATCGATTCCTTGAGGGCCTCGACGGGGAACCCGTTGGCGGTGTAATAATCCAGCAGGTCAGCCCAGTGACGTGGACCCTTTACAATTTTGGTCTCAGCACGCCCGAAATAGCACTTCGAGCCGTCGGTGGCCAGGTCCCCCGTAAGACCGAAATGGTCAGCATGCAGGTGCGTGACAAAGAGGTCGGTCCTCTCAAGGTCAATCTCCAGCTTTTTCAGCGCTGGGAACATAACTTCCCTGCATTCCGGGCGGTTCATACCTGTATCGATGATGAGGTTCCTGTCACTGCCCCTGATAACATAGCAATTGACCGACTTCAGCGGGTTTTTAGGCAGCGGCAGCTCGATTTTATAGAGGCCGGGCAAAATGTCTTCTATCATGTCAGTCCTTTAAATAATATTGCCATAATTATACTTGTATCCGAGCAAGAATGTCTCAGGGCCTTAGATATTCGTGGAGTGGTTTAATATTAAAGCTTTGCGTGCCTTGAGACAGGACTTTCAAAACTGCGCTGACCGTATCTAACGATGTGAAACAGGGGATGCGCCTCTCTGTGGCGGCACGGCGAATATGGAAACCATCTTGTAGAGGAATACGTCCGCCGGTAATAGTATTGACTACCCCTACCACGGAGCCATCATTTATTATCTCAATTATGTTTGGGTGTCCTTCGCTGAGTTTCCTGCCGACCGCATTAACATTCATGCCCTGTTCTCGAATCATAGCCGCGGTGCCTCGTGTTGCGTATATCTGGTAACCCAGCGCATAGAAACCCTTAATGATGGGCAGCGCCTCAGTTTTGTTCTTGTCTGCAATGCTGAAGAGAAGATTTCCTTGAGCAGGCAGCATTAGCCCCGCAGCAATCAATGCCTTGGCTAAGGCAGCTTCATAAGTAAAATCAATCCCCATGACTTCACCGGTAGATTTCATCTCAGGGCTAAGATAGGTATCTACACCTATCAATTTTGACATAGAAAAAACAGGGGCTTTTACACCAACCAGCGCTCTTTTCCTATATAAGCCTGTTTTGTATCCCTGTTCCTCAAGGCTGATTCCGAGCATTACTTTGGTAGCAATGCGTACCATGGGTACGCCGGTTACCTTGGAGATGAATGGAATCGTCCGGCTGGCGCGTGGATTCACCTCCAGCATATATACAGACGATGGCTTCTCCTGTCCACCCTGCATGATTACGTACTGAATGTTCATCAGGCCTTTAATTCCAAGCGCACGCCCGATCCTTACAGTGTAATCCACCAGGGTATTTACTTCCTTTTCAGACAAGCCCAGTCCCGGATATACAGCTATGGAATCTCCGCTGTGTACCCCGGCTCGCTCGATATGCTCAATGATCCCGGGGATGAGGACATCAGTTCCATCGCCTACAGCATCAACTTCCACTTCCTTGCCTTCGAAATATTTATCAATCAGGATGGGGTGGCGATCATCCAGATCAAGCGCCTGTGCCATGTATCTGGTTACTTCGTCTTGATTCTGCGCTATCTCCATTCCCCTGCCACCAAGCACATAACTTGGCCTCACCAGTACCGGGTAGCCCAGCAATTCAGCAATTTCTTGTCCCTGCCGGATTGTAGTCACACCTGCGCCGGGCGGCTGCGGAATTCCAAGGTGATTGAGAAAATCTTCGAATCTGCGCCTGTCCTCTGCCATGTCGATAATTTCCGCGTCAGAACCCAGAATAGGCAAATTGCTCCTGGATAATGACGCGGCAAGGTTGATTGCAGTCTGCCCTCCAAACTGAAGTATGGAAGGAGTGCTTTGGTTAATATTTAATTGTGAATTTTCATTTTCGAGAATGTCGAGGATGCTTTCCTCGTCGAGAGGCTCGAAATAAAGCCGGTCACTGGTGTCAAAATCGGTTGAAACGGTCTCCGGGTTGGAATTGACCATGATGCTCTTATAACCGGCTTCCTTAAGCGCCCAGGCGGAGTGGACGCTGCAATAGTCAAACTCTATTCCCTGACCGATGCGTATAGGTCCGCTGCCGATCACGACTGCCTTCTCATTTCTTAAGGGTTCAGCCTCGTTTTCAGTCTCATAAGTGCTGTAAAAATAGGATGTTTCAGCATCAAACTCGGCCGCGCATGTATCCACCATTTTATATACCGGCTTAATTTTCCATTGGTGTCGTAATTGCCGTACCTGATCGGGCAACATATCTCCCAGGGTTGAAATTTGTTCGTCAGAGAAACCAAGCCGCTTGGCCCGCCTGAGTAATTCTGGAGTCAATTTTCCTGATAGAAGCTGCTGCTCCATCCGGACTATGTTAGCCAGTTTATGTATGAACCATGGGTCTATCCCCGTTCGTTCTGCAAGCTGGTCCACGTCCAGTTTTCTTCTAAGCGCTGCCATCAATGCCCACAATCTCACGTCGTTAGCATGAAGCGGATATGCGTCATATGTGGCAGAACTGCCCCAGTTCCTGTCTTCCCATAGCAGGGATCTATTACCAATCTCTAAGGAGCGTACCGCCTTCTGCAATCCGGCTTCAAAACAGCGCTCAATAGCCATAACCTCACCGGTGGCCTTCATCTGGCTACCGAGGGTTTTATCACCCCCCACAAATTTATCAAACGGCCAGCGGGGTATCTTGATTACGCAGTAGTCCAGTGCAGGCTCGAAGGCAGCCATAGTTTTGCCTGTTACACGGTTGGGGATTTCATCAAGCCGTTTGCCTATGGCAATCTTGGCGGCTACTTTAGCTATAGGATAGCCTGTAGCCTTGCTGGCTAAGGCTGAACTGCGGCTGACCCGGGGATTTACTTCGATTATATAGTACTGGCTGTTCGAAATGTTCAGTTGATCCGGAGCCCACTTCCTGGCAACTATTGGGCTTGGGGTCAAAGCAAATTGTATATTACAGCCACCCTCAATTCGGAGCGCCCGTATTATTTTGAGGCTGGCCGATCTAAGCATCTGGTATTCTTTATCGGTTAACGTCTGACTGTGGGCTACAACAATGCTGTCACCTGTGTGAACGCCCATCGGGTCCATGTTCTCCATGTTACATAT
>JAPLHM010000057.1 GCA_026389635.1 Chloroflexota bacterium
GCCCACTCCGTATCGCGCATACTGCATGCCGGGGGCGACGCCACCGGGGAATACATAGAGGTAACCCTGAGTGAACAGGTGCGCATGTCCCCGGTCACGGTGCTGGAATACTGCTTAGCCACCGAGATACTGCTCAGCGACGGACGCGTGGCCGGCGTAAAGGCCATAGATTTTCGCAGTGGCATGATCGAGGAATACAGATGCAAATTCGTCATTTTAGCCAGCGGCGGCGCGGGCAGGCTTTTCAAGTATACGACCAACGGGGACACCGCTACCGGAGACGGAATCGCACTGGCATACCATTCGGGCGCCGAGATCGTCGATATGGAGTTTTTCCAGTTCCACCCCACGGCCCTGAGATTGCCCGGCGTCTCACCCTTCCTCATCAGCGAAGCAGTGCGCGGTGAAGGGGGAGTGCTGAGGAACAGCGAGGGCTACCGCTTCATGCCGGATTACTCTTCAAGCGCCGACCTGGCGCCGCGCGACGTCGTGGCCAGGAGCATCCTTTTTGAGATGAGAAAGACAGGCAGCGATAAGGTTTATCTGGATGTCACACAGCTACCGGCCACCAAAACTACCACGCGCTTTCCCCACATCTACCGCTTTTGCCTCGACCATGGACTGGACATCACCCAAACGCCCATACCCGTGGCGCCGGCAGCCCACTACCTGATGGGCGGGGTCAAAGTAAATACCTGGGGCGAAACCAATATACCCGGCCTTTTCGCAGCGGGGGAGACGGCCTGCACCGGCGTGCACGGGGCCAACAGGTTAGCTTCCAACTCACTGCTGGAGGTGCTGGTTTTCAGCAAGAGGATCATCGAGAGGACCGAATTAGAAGGGCCAGCGCCCGGGGAGATACATAGGTCAGCCGAATCCCACCAGTTACCATCGAGGGAGTTGTACAGGGATGCTTCTGCCCTGACGCTGGCTAACCTCCAGTCGATGCTGTGGGACAAAGTTGGCATCGTGCGCGACGTCGATGGGCTTTACCAGGCTGCCGTGACCCTCACTGCCTGGAACCGCATGCTGCCCGTGCCCACCGACCGACTCTCCTGGGAGTTAAACACCATGATCACCAATGCAAGGCTCATGACCGAGGCGGCGCTACTGCGGGAGGAAAGCCGCGGCGCTCATTACAGATCGGACTTCTCCGCCCCTTCGGATAAATGGAAGAAACACATCGTTTTCCGCCTTTGATATTTTTGTTGGGCAAATCATGTGCATTTGCAGCATTTGACATCCACTGCCCCGGTCGGATAAACTGGATACAAGAACAAATGTACGCAAATGGATTGACAGTATGAGAAAAGCAGGG
Organism: Chloroflexota bacterium; assembly: GCA_026389635.1. Classification (GTDB taxonomy): domain Bacteria; phylum Chloroflexota; class Dehalococcoidia; order GIF9; family UBA5629; genus CAIMUM01. Next base: position 1,319 of record JAPLHM010000057.1, read on the forward strand.
CCCAGCGACAAGCGCGAAAAAATCATCGATTTTATCAGGGATTTCTACGACGAACACGGCTACACGCCTACGGTTCGCGACATACAGAAGGGCTGCGGCCTGAGCTCCACGGCCGTTGTGCAGTATCATCTCAAGGTTCTTCAAAGCGAGCACCAGATCGAAAGGGATTCGAAGGTATTCAGGAGCATCCAGCTTCCCGACCGTAAGAACACCATCCGGGTCCCCGTGCTGGGTATCATCGCGGCAGGTACCCCCATAGCAGTGATGGGCGCCGATACGTGGCGCCAGGAGGCGGTGGATACCATGGAGTTGTCCGGCGAGATCACGCAGGACAGGGAGGTGTTCGCCCTGAGGGTGAGCGGCCTCTCTATGATAGATGCCCTCATCGATGACGGCGATATCGTCTTACTGGAGCCCGTTAAGAACGTTGAGGACGGGGACATGGTGGCGGCCTGGCTGATCAAGGAGAAGGAGGTAACACTCAAAAGGTTTTACCGGGAAGCGGACCGCGTCAGGCTGCAGCCGGCCAATTCCCAGATGGAGCCCGTCTATACGGACGCTGCCAACGTGGATATCCAGGGCAGGGTGGTGGCGGTGATCAGGACTATTTAGCACTCGCACTTGTTCTCACACAAGTATAATAATCAGGAGGTAACCATGAGCGATCCTTATTCTGAATTTGCCGGCAAATACGCTTACCAGGAATCAGAGCGGTTCAAGAAGATGCTGAGGGTACTGATGAGCGAAGATGAGGTAAAAATCGCCAATATGCTGCCCGCCACGCCTGAGGAGATCGCGGGCAAAACGGGCAAGCCCGTCGATAAGGTCAACTCGATGCTGGCAGAACTGTTTAAAAAGGGCGTTATATTCGAATCCTCCAAGGGTTACCGGCCGGCGCGCGATATCATCCAGCTCCACGACGCCACCGGCAGCGATGTTAGGTCAGACGGGGTGTGGGGCCGGGACCTGCTGGACGCCTGGTGGGATTTCTCTGAAAACGAGCTCTACAAGGACGTGGCCAAGTGGGCGAAAGATTTCGTTAAGCCGGCGTCCAGGGTCATACCGGCACGCGCGTCCATAGCAGACCCCGGGAAGCTAATGCCTGACGAGGATATCGAGGGAATTATCGACAGTACTACCAGGATAGCTGTCGTCAAGTGCCCCTGCCGCCGCATGGCGCAGAAGTGCGACAGGCCGCTGGAGGTGTGCCTCCAGCTTAACAAGGGCGCGGAATATACGATCAAGCGCGGCTCAGGCCGGGAGGTGAGCAAGGAAGAGGCCAAGAAGATACTGCGCACCGCGGCAGAGGGC
>JAPLHM010000236.1 GCA_026389635.1 Chloroflexota bacterium
ACCTTCGCTTTGCGATTATTTCCGCCAGTGCCAGGTCTTCCCGGGTTGTGATCTTAATATTCTCATAATCCCCGGTATACAACATCACCTTAAAGCCGATTCTCTCAACGGCGGAGGCATCATCCGTGACCTCATCATCCAACGAACTGTATGCCTCCTTCAATATTTTATATTGAAAGACCTGGGGTGTCTGAACTGCCATCAACCGGCTGCGCGGCAGCGTCGCGGCAACAATATGGTTTTCATCCACCTGCTTAACCGTGTCCTTAACCGGCACCGCCGCAACCGCCGATCCAGTGGACTCTGCAGCCTTTATCCCATCATCTATCAGCCTGTCCGTAAGGAAGGGACGAGCGGCATCGTGTATGAGCACGAATTCGCTATTAGTTACGCCGGCCAAACCATTCCTAACCGAATCCTGCCGCAGGCTGCCACCGGCGCATACCCGCGTCACCTTTGACCATCCTCTTTTTTCTGCGAGGCTCCTGCCTTCCTCCAGACGATTTTTATGTAAAACTAAAACGATCTCACGCACGCGCATATTACGCTGCAGGACTTCAACCGGCCAGGCTATGACCGGTTTCCCGGCCAGGTCCATGAATGACTTGTCAGCACCCATTCTGCTGCCGCTCCCGGCGCCCACTACTATGGCGGTCACCCCGGCCATTTTATTCATCGTCCGTGTCCTTTTTTTTGGGCGTTTTCTCAAGACCCGCTCGCAGGGCCTCCGCGAGGCTGCCTGCTCTGATTATCTGCAGGCCTTCTGAACCGTGAAATGCCTTTTTAACGGCGTCTGGAATAATACACCTGGTGAAGCCCAGCCTGGCAGCCTCCGAGATCCTCCTGTCCATCTGCGGGACTGACCTGAGTTCCCCGCTCAAGCCTATCTCACCCACTGCTACTGTCCCGGGTATGGACCTAGCGTCCCTGAAGCTGGACGCGATAGCCATGGCAATGCCCAGGTCGGCGGCCGGCTCGGATATCCTGATGCCGCCCGTGACGTTAACGATAACATCCTGGTTGTACAACCCTACTCCCGCACGCCTGGTCAGGACGGCACATATCAGCAGAAGTCTGTTGAAATCGACGCCGTTACTTATCCGCCTGGGCGGCCCATAGGCGGCGGTGCTGGTCAGGGCCTGTATCTCGACCAGGAGGGGACGGCTGCCTTCCAATGTGGGCACGACCGCGGCGCCGATGGCGCCGTTGACGTATGATTCCAAAAATAACTGCGAAGGGTTTGACACTTCAGTCAATCCGGCGCTGCCCATTTCAAATACTCCGACCTCGTTGGTTGATCCGAACCTGTTCTTGGTACTCCTCAATATGCGGTAGCTGTTGAAGGACTCCCCCTCCAAGCTGAGCACTACATCCACGATATGCTCGAGGGCTTTGGGCCCGGCGATAGAGCCATCCTTGGTGACGTGCCCCGAGATAAAGACCGGCACACTGGTTCTTTTTGCCCATCTCAACAGGCGCAGAGTGCATTCCCTGATCTGGTTGATGCTGCCCGGAGCGCCGTTGATATCCTCAAGGTAAACCGTCTGAACGGAATCGACCACCACCAGGGACGGCTGCATAGACTCCAACCCCGCCATTACGTTTTCCATGTTGGTCTCGGGGTAGACATATAACCCGCCACCTTTGACACCCAGCCTCTCAGCACGCATCTTGAGTTGCTGGGATGATTCCTCGCCGGATACGTAGACAACCTGGGCTTCCCTGTTCTTGGTGATGGCATCGGAGATTTGCAGCAGCAGTGTAGACTTGCCTACGCCGGGATCACCGCTGATGAGCACCACGGAACCAGCCACCAACCCGCCACCGAGCACGCGGTTGAGCTCGCCGATGGGGAAAGTTATGCGTGAATAGCTGTCGTGCTGCAGCTTGGCAAGCTCCAGCAGATGGCCCGCCGTATCGGGCCTGCTTTCTGTCGTACTTTTACCTTTGGCAACTGTGGTCTCGACTAAGCAGTTCCATTCTTGGCAACCTGAGCAGCGGCCCTCCCACTTGGGACTTTCCCTGCCGCAACTCTGGCAGATAAATACTTTTTTTAGCTTCTGCTTTTCCAACCTTTTTCTCTCTCCCGCTTGACCTTTTGCCAGCAAATGATAACAAAAATGGTAATAACTTTCTTGAAACTGGCAGGAGAAAAGATTGAGGGCGTGATTCCAGCCCCGGTGACTGGTCACGCCCTTATATAATTCAATTGACCGGTCAGGTTCGCTCAGGGACTGTTAGTACCCAACAGGTGGTTTCCCTCGCCCGCCAGCAACTTGCTCTCTGCCGCGGGTGCTACGGCTTTTTCAAGCTTGTGGATGACTATCTCCGTGCCATCATAGTCAACCAGTACCTTTGAACCAGCCTCGTATTTACCCTGCAGGACACTTTCCGACAGCCTATCCTCAACTTCGTGCTGAATGACGCGGCGCAGAGGCCGGGCCCCGAAATCAGGATCGTATCCCTTATCCGCGATGAATTCCTTGGCAGCGGTGGATACATCGAGAATTATCTGTTTTTCCCGCATGGAGTCGATTGCCTCCCGAAGCATGAGATCCACTATGAGGCGTATGTGTTCCTTATTGAGCGCATGGAAAACCACAGAAGCATCAATACGGTTCAGGAATTCAGGCCTGAAGATCTTTTTCATCTCGCGCATAACGATATCTTTCATATGGTCATAGGCGGCCTGCCTGCCCTTGGCTTCGTCGGAGTGGACGCTGAAGCCCAGTCCCTTGTTTTTCTTAATCTCCTCAGCACCCACATTCGATGTCATGACCAGTATGGTGTTGCGAAAATCCACCCTCCTGCCCTTGGCATCTGTCAGATGGCCATCATCCATGATCTGCAACAGGATATCATAAACATTCCTATGCGCTTTCTCGATCTCGTCGAGGAGAACCACGCAATAGGGATTGCGCCGTACCGCCTCGGTCAGCTGACCCCCCTCCTCGTAGCCAATGTACCCCGGGGGTGCTCCGACCAGCCGGGCCACGTTATGCTGCTCCATAAATTCCGACATGTCCAGCCTGACCATGGCGTCTTCGCTCTTGAACATGAACTTGGCCAGCGCTTTGACCAGCGCTGTTTTGCCCACGCCGGTGGGTCCCAGGAATATGAAGCAGCCCATCGGCCGCCTGGCTTCCTTGAGCCCGGCCCGTGCGCGGCGGACGGCCTTGGCGATGGTGATTATGGCCTCATCCTGGCCCACGATATCCTGGTGAATCGACTCCTCCATCTTGAGCAGCCTCTCTGACTCGTCCATAGTCAGGCTTATGACAGGTATGCCGGTCCACATGCCCACTACCTCGGCTATATCATCCTTAGTAACGATGGGCGTTTCCTTCTTCTGCGTGCTCTGCCACTCCTGCTCCATGTTCTTGATCTTGGCCTGTAGCTGCACCTCGCGGTCGCGTAGCTCGGCCGCCATCTCGTACTGCTGCGATCCAATAGCATTGTCCTTATCGCGCCTCACGATCTCCAGTGCCTTCTGCGCCTCGGCTATGCCGATGGGGACCACGCCTTTCTTGATCCTGACACGTGAGGAAGCCTCATCCATAATATCGATGGCCTTATCCGGCAGGAAGCGGTCCGAAATATACCGCGATGCCATGGAGGCGGCTGCGCTAAGTGCCTCGTCGTGGATAATCAGCTTGTGGTAATCCTCGTAGTGGTGCTTGATGCCTCTCAAAATCTCTACTGTCTGCTCTACGCTAGGTTCGGCCACCGTTACGGGCTGAAACCGCCTCTCCAGGCCGGCATCTTTTTCGATATATTTGCGGTATTCGTCCAAGGTAGTGGCGCCGATGAACTGTATCTCTCCCCGTGACAGCGACGGCTTGAGTATATTGGAGGCATCCACCGCACCCTCAGCCGCGCCCGCCCCTACGATAGTGTGCAACTCGTCGATGAAGACAATGCAGTTGCCAGCCCCCTTGATTTCGTCGAGGACTTTTTTCAGCCTTTCTTCAAATTCACCGCGGTACTTGGTGCCAGCCACCAGCGAGCCTATATCAAGTGTCACCAGTCTCTTGTTCCTGAGGGGCTCAGGGATATCGCCCATTATGATCTGCTGTGCCAGCTTGGCCACAATGGCTGATTTCCCCACACCCGGCTCACCGATGAGCGCAGGGTTATTCTTGGTGCGCCGGCTGAGTATCTGGATAATGCGCTCGCATTCCTTTTCCCTGCCGACGATCTTGTCCAGCTTGCCCATGCGCGCCAGGTTGGTCAGGTCTACGCCAAGTTGGTCAAGTATGGGAGTCCTGGCGCCCTCCTTGGTGACAGCCCTGGCCTGCCCGCCTGAGGCAGTCAACAACTTGTTCACCTCGGCCAGTACCTTGTCGAAGGTGACTCCCAGGCTCTCCAGCACACCGGCTGCCGATCCTTCCCTCTCCTTGAGCAACCCCAGCAACAGGTGTTCAGTACCGATATAGCTGTGGTTCAGGCGCCTTGCCTCGTCAACAGCCAACTCGATGACCTTCTTGGCCCTCGGTGTAAGACCTACCTCGTTGGTGTTGGGGCGTCCGCCCCTTCCTACGATAAATTCAACAGCGGACCGCACCTTGCTGGTTGCCACACCCAGGTTGTTAAGCACCTGACTGGCCACGCTGTCATCCTCCGCGATCAACCCCAGCAATATATGCTCAGTATCGATATAGCTGTGCCCAAAATGCTGAGCTTCCTCCTGGGCGCGCGTAAGCGCCCGGCGGGCACGCTCCGAAAATTTCTCAAATCTACTGGCCATAGTAACCTCGAAAAATGGGATCCCGACTTAGCCTTGGTAGGCTGCGTACTATGAATTATATGTTGTAGTATGGGTCAAGTCAAAGAACAGCAGCTTCAAAGGAAGCTGTAAAGAGCTGGCTTTGTAGAAAAAGGGCAATAAAAAAAGTCCCTGGCAGTGGCATATTTTCCCAAGGAATTCCTCCCTCAGTATCGTCTGCGCTGAAGCGTTTCACTTCCGTGTTCGGGATGGGAACGGGTGGTGCCACCTCGCTCTGACCACCAGAGGACTTTTAATGGAATATACTATACCGAAATAAAAAGGCGCTGTCAAATAAAAACTTTTTACCACATGCTTGCTTGCGGAGGGCCCTTCTTATAGGCGACACCGAGATGTTTGTAAGCCAAACGGGTGGCCTGGCGTCCCCTGGGGGTCCTTTCGAGGAATCCTAATTGCAATAGATATGGTTCATACACGCTTTCTATTGTCTCCGATTCTTCGCTTATGCAGGCAGCTATGGTATCCAGGCCAACCGGTCCTCCGTCAAATTTCTGTATTATCGTCCTGAGCACCTTGCGGTCTATCTCGTCCAGGCCAAGTTCATCGACCTCGAGTTTATCCATGGCCTCAATTGTCACTCCCCTGTTTACGACACCATCGGCCTTGACCTGTGCATAGTCGCGGATGCGTTTTAACAGGCGGTTAGCTACGCGTGGTGTGCCCCGGGCGCGGCATGCAATCAAATCAATGCTCTCTGTATCTGTTTTCAACTTGAGTATCTCCGCGGAGCGCTTGAGGATGGCGCCTATGGAATCCACATCGTAAAAATCGAGCCTGTGGACTGAGCCGAACCTATCCCTGAGCGGAGAACTCATGGAAGCATAGCGCGTAGTAGCGCCTATAAGTGTAAAGC
>JAPLHM010000066.1 GCA_026389635.1 Chloroflexota bacterium
CAGCCTGGCGGCACGGAAGGCGGGATAGGTGCCCGAGATGATGCCGGTGAGGATGGCCACCAGCAGCGCCATGAGCACAATATCCGCCGAGATGGGCGCGGTCACGGGCATGTTGTTCATCGTCTGGCCCGTGATGGCTATGGAGCCTGCCACGGCCAGGCCCAGCCCTATGATGCCACCCGACAGGCTGAGCAGGGCCGATTCCACCAGGAACTGCGCCAGTATGTCGCGGCGCCTGGCCCCGATGGCCTTGCGTATGCCGATCTCCCGTGTGCGCTCTGTGACCGAGACCAGCATGATGTTCATGATGCCGATGCCGCCCACGATCAGCGAGATGCTGGCCACGCTGGCTATGAATACCTGGAATACGCCCATGGACTGGTTCATGCGCTTGAGTATCTCCTGCATGTCGATGACGTTAAAATCGCTCTCCTCACCCTCCCTGATGTGATGGCGCTGGCGCAGGATCTCGTTGATCGTATCATGATGAAGCTGTCGGCGTTGGTGCCCATGAAGCCGCCGCGCGCCTCGCAGGTGCCGATCACGTCGAACTTGCGCCCGCCGATGCGCACTGTCTCGCCGATGGGGTTGACCGCCCCGAAGAGGTCCTTGGCCGCCTGGTCCCCCAGTATGGCCACGCTGCTGTCCCGGCGTATATCGTCGTCGCTGAAAAAGTTGCCTTTGGCGATCTTGTAGTTAAGTATCCTCTGTACGTCCAGGGTCGAGCCCATCACGTTGATGGTCCTGATCTGGTTGCCGTAAACGGTCTTGATCATCTTGGAATACATGGGGGCTACGGCCGCTACGTCGGGCGCCTTGCTGGTGTTGGTCAGCGCCTCGGCGTCCTCCTGCGTGAGAGTGCCCTCGGGCCTGACGCCTATTACCTGCCGGGTCGAGGCGGAAACGTAGATGGCGTTGGCGCCCATGTTCTCGAAGACAAGGCCCATCTGCTGCTGCTGGCCGCGCCCGAAGGAGACCAAAAAGACCACCGCGCCCACGCCTATCACAATGCCCAGTATGGTGAGAAAGGAGCGCAGCTTGTTGGAGGCCAGGGCCTGCCACGAGGACAGCAGGTACTCCAGGAAGGTCAACGGACCTTCTCCTGGACGATGCTGCCATCGCGCAGGTAGATGGTGCGGCTGGTGAAGGAGGCGATGTCCTCCTCATGGGTGACGATCACGATAGTGATGCCCTTCCTGTTGAGTTGCTGCAGGAATTCCATGATGTTCTGGCTGGTGCGCGTATCCAGGTTGCCGGTGGGCTCGTCGGCTAATATGAGGGGCGGGTCGTTGACCAGCGCGCGCGCTATGGCCACACGCTGCTGCTCGCCGCCCGACATCTCGCTGGGCTTGTGGCGGGCGCGCTTGCCGATGCCTACCGCCTCCATAGCCTCTATGGCCCTCTTGCGCCTGTTGCCGGCGCCGCTGTATATAAGGGGAAGCTCCACGTTCATAAGCGCGTTGAGCCGGGGCAGCAGGTTGTAAGACTGGAAGACGAAGCCGATCTTCCTGTTGCGCACGGCGGCCAGTTCGTCATCGCTCATGTGGCTCACGTCGATGCCGTCCAGCTCGTACTTGCCGGAGTTGGGACGGTCCAGGCAGCCCAGCATGTTCATCATGGTCGACTTGCCCGAGCCGGAAGGCCCCATGATGGAGACCATCTGGCCGGCATCGATATCTAAGCTGACGTAATTTAGTGCGTTGACCTGCACGTCGCCTATCTTGTAGATCTTGACGATGTTCTCGAGGTGGATCATGGCCATGGCCGCTCAACTCCCTTTTACTGTAATGGCTACTTGATGGCTTCGATCAGGACCTTCTCGCCTTCCTGAAGCCCCGATATGATCTCGGTGTTGCGCTTGTTCTGCACGCCCGTCTTGACCGTCCGCTTCGCGGTGGCAGCCGTAGAGGCGTCGATCACCACGTCAACCCAGTAATCGCCGGCCAGGCCCTTGATGGCGCGGTTGGGAACCTGCAGCACGTTCTCACGAAGTCCGGTGATGATGTCGGCGGTGGCGGTCAGGCCGCCGCGCAGCCCGCTGGTGTCCTCGTCCCTGTCCATGTAAATTTCCACCGGGAAGTTGACCACGCCGGACTGCAGGGCGCCGAATGGCGACACGAAACGCACGCTGCCCTTGAGGTCCCTGCCCGGCACGGCGTCTACCCTGATGATGGCCTGCTGCCCCACCGACACTTTGGTGATGTCGATCTCGTCGATTATGCCTTTCATCCTGATGGTCTTGGTGTCCACGAGGTAGACCGCAGGCTTGGAGGAATAGTCGAACTGCGAGAGCTGGTCGTTGGTCTTCACGTCCACCGCCACCACGGTGCCGTCGAAGGGGGCGACGATCTCGGTCTTGAGCAGCTCCTGCTTGGACTTGTCAAGGTTGATCATGGCGATCTCGATGGCTATGTTGTAGTTGCGCAGCGCCTGGGCATTGAGCCCGGCGCGGTAAATGGTCTCGCCCTCGTCCAATATCATGTTGCTCATGAGCAGGTCGTGCTCTGCCATGCGCACCGTCTCAGAGGCCTTGACGCGGTCGATCTCGTCCTGTGCCAGCATCACCTGCAGCCGCGAAAGCGCATCCAGCACCTGCTGCGAGATGGCCAAGGAGGTGGAGGTGTCGGGGTAGGTGTAGGCTCCGGGAAGGCGCGAGTTCTGCTTGACTACGGTGTGCGCGTCCTCCAGCGCCGTGGCCATGCCGTCCAGTTCCTGCGTCGCCGCCGGGTAATCCCCCGCCTCGAGTTGCCCCTGGACCTTTGTCAGGCTGTCCACCTGCGCCGTCAGCACGGCTACCACCTCGTCGAGCTCGGGGTAGGCCCGCACCGGCTGGTTGAGGTCGTCGTACTGCGTCTGGAAGGTGTCGAGCTTGGGGTCGGTGTAAACCGATCTGGCCGCCTCGAGGTCGTATTTTGCCAGCGAAATTTCGGAGGCGGCATCGGCGTATTTTCCAGCGGCCACGTATTCTATTGCCCTGGCTATCTCGTCCTGCGCCTGCTCGAAGCGCATGAGGGCGGTGGCCATGCTGTAAAAGGTCGGGTAGCGTGTGCCGCAGCAGGTCTGCACCACGCTGTTGATGGCCTGCTCCAGCGCGTACTGCGCAGCCTTGACGGTCAGCAGCTGACCGGTGTTGTCGAGCCTGGCCAGCAGCGTGCCGGCCCTGACGGGCCTGCCCTCCAGCTTGTACTGCTCCGCGGGGATGTCCTTGACTGTGCCGGGGGTGCCGAATTTAAGCAGTACCTGGTGGGGCATGTCCAGGTTGCCGTCGGAGGAAACCGAGAGTATCAGGTCGCCGCGCGTGACGGCGGCCATCTGGCTGGGCAGTATCTCTTTTTTTTGCTGGGCACAGGACGGCAAAACAAGGGCCAGCACTGCGGCCAGCGTGACGGCCAGTATAATTCTCTTGCTCATTGCGGGTTTCTCCATATTAGCGCTCATATCATAACCGGGCGGCAACCTTTTAAGGTTCGCGTAATTCTACATCAGGCAGTAGGGGCAGGCAAATATATTGCTCTATGCCTGGTCGATGGGCTCCACGGCCCAGTCGCCGTTTATCCACACGCCGATGATGTCCTTGACCGGCAGGCCCCATGATCTTATCTCTTTGAGGAAGTCTCCGATCATCCTGATGTGCTCCTCCTTGGATACGGGGTTGCCGGCGCAGTCGTGATGCGCAGCCACTAATATGGTCTGCGAGCCGTGCGCGTTGACCGATATCATGACGCGGGACTTGATCGATTCCACCTGTCCCGGCCTGCCATTCGGCAATGTCCCATCGGGACCCGGCTCGGTGATCATGTCCACGTAATCGAGGCCGTACTTGTCCTTCATCCAGTTGATCACAGGCAGTTGGACGCGGCCGTCCATACAATTGATGGCTGTGCCGAATTTTCCCGCGTGCATAGATGTGTGTAACCTCCGCTGATGTCGTTATTTAAGCTG
>JAPLHM010000180.1 GCA_026389635.1 Chloroflexota bacterium
GGGCATGGCAGGTTTCTTCCAGTTTGGTAACCCCCTGGCTTTTGCAAGGGACCTGACCTCCTTCTTGGTCAAAAATGATTCTGCCAGGGGACTGCGCACTCCCAACTCAGCGATGGCCACCAGGCCCGGGCGGAAATCGCTCAGGTCGTCGAAGTTGGTGCCATCGCAGACATACTTAATATGTTTGGTACGGGCAGTCTCGTTCAATATCCCCAGCATGGTCAGTTTGCAATGGTAGCAGCGGTCCTTAGTATTGATGGCGAAATCCGGTATATCGAGCTGGTTGAACTTTATCTCTATCAACTTCAATTTCAGATCGGACGCCAGCTTCCTGGCCGCCTCGAATTCCTCAGCTTCCATGAGGGGCGACCGGGCCAGCACTATAAGCGCCCTATCCCTCAATATCTCATTAGCTTTCACCGCCAGCAGGGTGCTGTCCACACCACCCGAATATGCCACTACAGCGGAATTCATCCTGCCGATGAGGTTTTCCAGGTGGCTGGTCTTGTCGGCTGTCCTGCTTTTAACGCTCAATTTATGCATCTTCATCTGTTGATCAGTCCGGCCAAGTAGCCGGCATTAAACCCTCCATCAATATTTACCACGGCCACGCCCGGTGCGCAGCTATTGAGCATGGTCAGCAGGGGCGCAATGCCCTTAAAATTAGCCCCGTAGCCGACGCTGGTGGGTACGGCTATGACGGGACAGGTCACAAGCCCACCCAGCACTGCCGGCAGCACACCGTCCATACCGGCAACGGCAACGATGACTTTAGCGCTCCTGAGTTGCCCGAGGTGGTCGAAAAGGCGGTGGATGCCGGCCACCCCGACATCGAAGATGCGCTCAACCCTGTTGCCCATCAGCTCGGCCGTGACAGCAGCCTCCTCGGCTACCGGAATATCAGCCGTACCACCCGTGACTATGGTTATGCCCGGCTTCCCTGCCTTTTTCACGGTACGGTCTATGATAATGGCACGGGCATCCGCATTGTAAACGGCATCCGGCAATTTCTTCTTTACCGCCCTGAATCCATCAACATCGACGCGGGTGATGAGCAGCCTATCCGAATGCGCCGCCATGCGCACCGCTATGCCGACCATCTGCTCTGTCGTTTTGCCAGGGCCGAAAATAACCTCGGGAAAGCCTGTGCGCAGGCTGCGGTGGTGGTCGAGCTTGGCATGCATCATGTCCTCGTAGGGCAGGACGCTCAACTGCTTGACGGCATCCTGCAGGGACAGGTCTCCCGACTGCACCTTCTTAAGCAGGCCGGTCAGCCAGCGTTCGCTAACCTTTTGCCGGCCCGAATTAACCCGTTTTTTACCGCCTTTATTCATCGCTCTTCCCGTGCTGCGCGTTATGGTAAGTATAACGCAGCTACATGAGCAGCACAATGCAGCAGCTGAAGCCACGGCTAAACAGGTTATACAAAAATGTTGTTTTTTGTAACACGGTGTTTTACAATACGGCGTCCGCTAATTAAACGGTTAATCGATTTAGATCAGTTCGATAAAAGGGAGGCCGAAAATGAGCATACCGAAGTTGAGCGATGAGAAGTACAGGGAAGTTGTCGCCGCCTATGAGAAGAAGACCCCCAAATCCAAACTGCTCAACTTAGAATCACGCAAATATATTGTTCCTATGGGCGCACCCGCCTACATGATATGGCACAGGCCTTACCCCCTCTTTATCGATAATGCCAAAGGTTCAAAACTCTACGATGTGGACGGCAACGAGTACATCGACATGTTCATCGACCAGGGCATTTCCTACATCGGGCACAAGGCGCCGGCCATCCGCAAGGCCATCGATAAGGCGCTCGACAAATACGGCTTCCACCTTGAGATGTGCGCGGAATTAGCCACAAAATGGGCGCAGAAAGTCATGCAGCACTACCCCTCCATCAAGAAAATAAAAATAGTCAATTCCGGCAATGAGGCCACCGAACTGGTCTGCCAGATCGCCCGCGCTTTCACCGGCAAAACCAAGATCATCAAGTTCGCCGGGCACCATCACGGCTGGAACGGCGTCCTGTCCTACGACGCGCTGGCGGCCGGCTCCGGCACACTCTTCACATTGGGCATACCCAATAACCACTGGGACAACCTGATCAACCTGCCGCCCAACGATATCGGCATTGTGGAAAAGGCGCTCATAGACAACAGGGACCAGGTGGCAGCCGTGGTTTTAGAGCCTTTGGGCGCATCCACGGGAGGCAAACCGTTAATCGAGGGATTCCAGAAACAACTGAGGGAGCTTACCACGAAGTACAACGTCCTGCTGGTATTCGACGAGGTGGCTACAGGTTTCAGGGTGGCCATCGGCGGCGCGCAGCAGGTGCTGGGCGTAACACCCGACCTGACCTGCCTGGGCAAGCCGGCAGGCGGCGGGATACCAATGGGCGCTGTAGGCGGCCGCGAGGATGTAATGTCCGTGGTGGGCGCGCTGGACCCCAAAGCCGAGCATTTCGGGCCGCTCTTCCCTATGGGCTCATTCTGCGCACACCCGCTGGCCATGGCGGCCGGCATAGCCTTCATCGAGGAGCTCGAGAAGGGCGATTACATCCAGAACTCCATCGACCGCGCGTCAGACCTGGCTAAGGGCATCAACGAAATAACAGCCCGCCTGAAGATGGACGTTTCGGCCCACGCCATCTACAGCATCGTGCATTTCGGCCTCAACGGAAAGTTCGACATGAGCCAGGTAATAGAGGTGTTTGAATTCGACCTCATGATCAGGCTGGGACTACTGCTGGGGAACCCGGGAGTAGTGGTGTTGCCCGGCCATGTTTACATGTCGGGAGTGATGACGGAGAAGGACATACAGAAGAGCTTAGCCGCGTTTGAGACAGCTTTCAAAATATACAAGTAGATCTCCCACCCGGGCTTGCGAAGCTGTAAATATAACTCTGTTGACAGGTAAAGTATAAAATGTATAATAACTTTGACCCCGGGCACAGGTTGTATGGGTTGAGTGGCTTAGCGTATAAGTAATTTAACAAGGAGACTGATTTCACCCATGCCGTATAAAAATGTTCTTGTTGTGGGAGGAGGGGCGATTGGAGGCATAACAGCGGCTCTTCTGACACAAAAAGGGGAGAATGTGATCGTGCTGGACGCCGATAAAGAGCACGTCAAAGCCCTTAACAGGGGGCTTGAGATAAGCGGCTTCAGGCGACTATTGATCCCGGTAAAGACACTGCTGCCCGGCGAATTCACTGGAAAGGACTACACCGGGTGGGCCGATATCGTACTGCTGGCTGTGAAGGGACTGCACACTGAGAGCGCGCTGACCTCCGTCCTGCCTTCGATATCGAAAACAGCGCCGGTGGTCTCACTGCAAAATGGCATCAACGAGGAGACCATCGCCAAAATCGCCGGCGTTGAGCGTACCATCGCCTGCAGCATCACCTGGGGCGGCACCAACAAGGGCCCGGGGCAGCTCATCCAGACCACCGATGGGGGATTTATCATCGGCCAGTGGCCGACAGGCAAGAGCAAGATGGTGGATGAGGCCGCCGGACTGCTCTCTCAGGCCTTCCCCACCGAGGTCTCCGACAATATCATAGGGGACCGCTGGACCAAGCTCCTGATTACGGTCTCGCTAACCGGAGTGGGCACCACGGCCGGCCTGACCTACGGCGAAGTGATCGACAACGAGGCCGCCCGCAAGGTGGCGCTCACAGTTATCACCGAGACCTACGACGTCGGCATTAAGGCAGGCGTGAAGTTCGCCGACCTGATGGGAGTTTCACCATCCATCGTCCTGGTGCGCAACAAGGCCGACTTCGATAACGCGTCCAAATTGCTGGAGATGGGGTTCGCCAACCACCGCGCCACCAAGCCCTCTATGTGGCAGGATATCGAAAAGGGACGCAAGACCGAGGTGGATTTCGTCAACGGCTACGTGGTCAAGAAGGGCAAAGAGGTTGGACTTAAAACGCCGGCCAACGAACTGGTGACCAAAGTGATAAAGGAAATCGAGGACGGGAAGAGGAAGCCCTCCCTCGAGAACCTCAAGGAATTCAACAGTATAACCGCGTATATTAAATAGTAATTTATTATTAAGGAGGTAGGACAACACATGGCAAAGAAACTCATCATCCAGGTTTGCCCCATCGGGTCAAACACTCTGCACGAGGATACCCCGGGTATCCCCAAGTTCGGCAAGCGCACACCATACCTGCCCATAACCCCGCCTGGTACACATCCATGCCAGGGATCCCAAGACCAAGCTGGCCACCCCCGACATCAAAGTATGGGGCGAGATGGTCTCCGATATCCGCGCCAAGTGTCCCATCCTGATCGAGGCCGGGGGCGGCATCGGAGTCTGGATCATTTACGAGACTTTCGAGTTTGTCATGCCCACCACCGAGCAGAAGCTTGCCCTGCTGGACATCAAGCCCGAACCGGACATGCTGACCGTGAATATGGGCACCTTCGATTTCACCATCGGCAAGTACGGGGTCGCCACATTCCAGAATAACTCCGATTACCAGAAGAAGGCCATCGATGGCATCAAGAAGAAGGGCTGGGGCATGGAGCTCGAGATCTACGACATCAGCCACCTGCACAACACCTACCGCCACGTTGAAGATGGTACGCTCACCCAGAACGACCACTTCCACCTGGACTACGCCATGGGCATCGAGGGCGGCATGCCGTCCAGTCCCGAGATGCTGATGTTTGCCGTGCAAGAGGGTAAAAGGCTGTTCCCCAACGCTCACTGGCAGGCCCTGGGCATCGGCAAGGACGAGTACTCCATGATCACCATGGCCATGATATTAGGCGCCACCAGCGTCCGCGTCGGCCTGGAGGACAATATCTATATATCCCGCGGTGAACTGGCCAAGAGCAACGCCCAACTTGTCGAGAAGGCGGTCAAGATAGCCCGCGAACTGGACTTCGAAATAGCCAACGTTGAAGAGGCCAGGCAACTGCTGGGGCTCAAGAAAAAGTAGCCTGAGTAACCACAAAATAATAAGGGTAGGTGAGCAGGATGAATAATCAGCCCGCCGCACGACGGTACCAGCTTTCTTCAGGTTCCCGGATGTATATATTCGTCCTGCTCTTCCTGCTGTACTTCTTCGATTACGTTGACCGTACCGTAGTCACCTCCCTTTTCCCCTTCATACAGAGGGACTGGGGCATATCGGATGCTGAGTGCGGCATGCTGGTTTCCGCGGTCTACTGGGCCATCCTCATCTTCACCTTTCCAGTCTCGGTCCTGGTCGACCGCTGGAGCCGCAAGAAGACCATTGGTTTGATGGCTGTGTTCTGGAGCATAGCCACGGCGGCCTGCGCCTTTATGCCGAATTTCAAGGCACTGTTCGGCGCCAGGACCGCTATCGGCATAGGCGAAGCAGGCTACGCGCCCGGCGGGTCCGCCATGATCTCAGGCCTCTACCCCGAGGAGAAGCGTGCCCGCATGTTTGGCCTGTGGAACGCTTCCATCCCGCTGGGCAGCGCCGTGGGCATCGCGCTGGGCGGGATCATCGCCAAGAATTTGGGATGGCAACACGCCTTCGGCCTGGTAGCCATACCGGGTTTGATCGTGGCCATACTGTTTTTCTTCGTCAAGGACTACAAAACCGTTGAGCTGGTCAAGACGGTGGATGATGACAAAGGCGCAACAAAGAAAAAGATGGGCTTCGGCGATATCAGCAGAGGCTTTCTTCAGACACCAACGCTGTGGTTCACATACCTTGGCTTTGCCGCTGTTGTGTTCGTAACCACCTCGATCATCACCTGGCTGCCGACCTATTTCTTCCGTGCCGGGGGTATACCCGAGGACCAGGCCGGCCTGCGCGCCAGCGCTATCATGGCACTGGCGGTCATCGGGGCGCCGCTGGGCGGCTTGCTGGCCGATTTGTGGTACAGGAAAAATCTGAGGGGCCGTCTGCTATTTTGCGCTATATCCGTCCTGATCGCGGCAGTATTCGTTTACCTAGCCTTTTCACTTCTTGAAGGTATGGGCCAGTACATCGTGCTGCTACTTGTAGGGATCTCCATAACGTGCTTCATTCCGGCAGCGCTGGCCGTTTGCCAGGACGTGGTCCACGCCGGGTTGCGCGCCACCTCTGTTGCCCTGGCTGTTATCGTCCAGCACCTGCTCGGCTCATCGCTGGGACCCATAGTCACAGGGGCCTTCTCAGACGCCTACGGCATAAAGACCGCCATGACCTTCCTGCCCATTTACCTGGTCGTTGCCGCGGCGCTCTTTTTCGCCGGCTCTTTCTTCTACAAGAAAGACTACGCCCGGGTAGAGAAAATAGAGCTGCAAATGGAAGCCTGATAATGATATCAATGCCGGGCGGGGCGCCCCGCCCGGCATTATCACCTCCATCCATACGCACCCTGAGTTTTCCCTGTCAATACACGGGGTTATAAGAAGACCAGGGCCTAACCTGCCGACATACATAATTTGACCTATCAAACCCAACTGCCTTACAATATTTATTGCAAATAATTCGCATTAGCAATAAAATGACAGCAGTGAAGTTCGATAAAAAGATGCTCAAAAAGCGGGGGGGCAGGCTGACAAGCCAGCGCTCTTTAGTTTTCGATATTATCAGCAAAGGTGGGGGCCACCTGGACGCTGCCGAGATTTATGCCAAGGCCTGGCGCAGGATGCCGGGCATAAGCCTGTCCACCGTCTACCGGGCTATCGGCAAATTTAAAGAGTTGGGACTGGTGGAAGAATGCCATCTCTGCCAGGAACACCACCACTACGAGGCCCTACAGAACGGCAGCCACTTTCACCTGGTATGCCTTGGCTGCGGCGCCGTCATAGAATTTGAATTTCCTCTGGTCAAGCGGATACGTGATGAGGTGGACAAAGCCCGCCGCTTTAACATAGTCAATGCCGAGGTCAACCTTAGCGGCTACTGCTCAAGGTGCCGGGGTTAAGCATGGAAAACACGGTCATTTCGCTTTCGGCTATGAAGGACGGCCAGCAGGCGTTGGTGTCCGCGGTGGAGGGCGGGCGGGGACTGG
>JAPLHM010000217.1 GCA_026389635.1 Chloroflexota bacterium
TTGGAAGAAGCGCTGCAGGTCATGAGCATCGGGACAGCCTATCGCCACTATATCAAGCGCTTCGTCAGCCTGTATTTTAACTGTCACTTCGCTGATAAAGCCGGTGATGCCCTCTGCATCGGAAATCAGTTCCAGGTCGGCCCCGCTGATTTCCCTGGCCTCGCCGCCCGGCAGAACGATGCGGGCGCTGACCACGTTATCCTTGAACCAACCTGCCTCATAGGAGCCGATGCCGGCCCCGCCCTGCGCCAGCCAGCCGCCGGCAGTGGAAGCCGGGTAACTGGTAGGGTAGAGGCGCAGCGTCAATCCCTGTTTCTTCAATTCACGGTCCATTTTTTCCCAGACTATGCCCGCTTGCACCCGTGCGGTCATGGCAGCTTTATCGATATTGAGTATCCTGTTCATGCGGAAAAAATCCACTACCAGCCCCTTTTTGAGCGGCATAACGCCGCCGTAGCCGGACGAAGCCTTGCCGCGAGGGGTAAGCGGCACATGATTGGATTCAGCCCAGCGCAACAATTCAACTAACTCCTCCTCCGATACCGGCTGCACCACGGCATCAGGAGTAGTGTCACCGACCAGTGGCCTGATCAGGCCCGGCACGGCAGCAATATCGTGGCCGTACAGGATACGCTCAGTCTTATTAAAATTGACGCGGTTGCCGAATTTGCCCTCGAGGAATGCCCTGGCTTTCTTGCCCAGCTTGCTCATATCAACCTCCGGTCGTGATAAATTTGTGATTTTATCTAAAACCAGTTAATCCTACTTGGCATAGCGCAAAATCTAAGTGACCAAAGTCACAGGGGAGTAATGCGGGTAGTGTACACTGAGAAGGTATAGGCGGTTTGGCCGCTGTGCTAAAATATAGCAAATATCGTCATTTGCAGGATGGATATGAACAGTAGATGTTTTCACATATTGGCACTGGCAATTATGGCAGTTTCGCTGCTGTTGCCTTTGGCGGCCTGTCAGACCGCAGGCCCTGACGCAGGGAATGTAATACAGCAGGCTTACAACGGGGTCCGCGAGTGGTTTATCATGCAGGGCGCCGGCGACCGCATCGAGAAAAACCGCAAGGGTGACGGCGCCGTACTGGTGCTGGATGAAAATAACGTCCCGGTAAGGGGAGCCCGTGTGTACTACGAACAGCAGAACCATGACTTCCTTTTCGGCGCCAGTTTAGCACTGCTGGCCAAGAACGGGCCCACAGACGTCAACCAGGAGTGGGCTCAAGCCTGCAGCGCACTTTTCAATTACGGCACCGTGCCCTTTTACTGGGAAAGCTACGAGGTGACCCAGGGGCAGACCTCGGCCACACTGCTCAAAATGATAGCCGAGTGGGCGAAAAAGAGGGGGATAACTTTGAAAGGGCATCCTCTCATCTGGGCCAATTCGCTCCCGTCCTGGGCCCCCATACAGGCCGATGATATGCAGAAAGAGCAGGAAGAGCGGGTCAAAGAGACCGCGGGTGAATTCTGCGGCGTGATCGACTACTGGGATGTTGTGAATGAGCCTACCATGGGCGCGGGGGTAAATAACCCGCTGGGCAACTGGATGGCCGCGCGCACGCCGGTCACGGTCTGTACCGACGCACTGGGCTGGGCCACGTCGGCCTGCCCCACCGCAACCCTCATAATCAACGATTTCCGCACCGACCAGGATTTCCGCGACCTGCTCCAGGGTATCATACGCCAGAAGGGGAAATTCGACGCCATCGGCATACAGTCTCACATGCACCGCGGCAACTGGCCCCTATTTCAGGTCTGGGATACCTGCGAACGTTTCAAGGATTTCGATGTGCCCATACATTTCAGCGAGGTAACCGTGCTGAGCGGAAGCCCCAAGACCGGCATATCGTCCGAGCAGCAGGCGTCCGAATGGCCCACTACACCGGACGGTGAGATTGCCCAGGCCGATTACGTAGAGAAGTTCTATACCATGCTCTTCAGCCACCCGTCGGTGCAGGCCATAACCTGGTGGGACCTCTCCGATTACGGCGCCTGGCAGGGGGCCCCCGCCGGACTGCTGCGCCAGGATATGTCGAAAAAGCCGGTCTACAGCCGCCTGCTCGAACTTATACGCAATAAATGGTGGTCGCGCGGCGATACATACACCGGGGATGACGGTATTGCCCGCATACGTGGTTTCTACGGCAAATACAAGATAATTGTTGAGAAAGAAGGAAAGAGGATGGACTCCACCCTGCATATCGCCAGCGGCCTTGATAACAGGCTCAAAGTGAAGCTGGAGGGATACAGGCAGCCGCCGCCCACGCCGCTCTACGAGATGATCTGGCCATACGTGTTGGCAGCGGTCTTAATAACGCTGATCGTTTTGATCTTGCGATGGATCGACAAAATAAGGCGGCGCATTTAAATCCGAGAGGAATGAGGTGAAACGATGGATACTATTGAAGCGATCATGACACGCCGCAGCATCAGGAAGTATACTGCTAACCGTGTACCCGCCGAGGTGGTGGAGCAGCTGTTGCGGGCGGGCATGGCCGCCCCGTCGGCGGCCAATGAGCAACCGTGGCATTTCGTGGTCATCACAGAGCGCAAGATACTGATCCAGGTGCCAACCTTTCATGCGCACGCGCACATGCTCAAGGAGGCTGCGCTGGCCATACTGGTCTGCAACGATAGCGATCTTGAACTGAGCAAAGGCAGAGGTGTACTGGACTGCTCGGCGGCCACGCAGAATATCCTGCTGGCTGCACATGACATGGGCCTGGGTGCGGTCTGGGTCGGCATTTTCCCCGTGGAGGAGCGGATGAACGGCATGAGAAAACTGCTCAATATGCCCACCAGGATAATGCCCATATCGCTTGTCTCCATAGGCTATACGGACGAGAGGCCGCACATGGAGGACAGGTTCAAACCTGAGCGCGTTCACTACGAGCACTGGATGGGCCCGGCAAGTATCGCGCCGGCAAAACCGGGGAAAGGCAAGAAGTAGGTATCACCCGTTTCCCTCGTTTAGCAAACTGAAGCGGATTTAGTATAATATGTGGTCTTGCGGGCCTGTAGCTCAATTGGGAGAGCGCCTGATTTGCATTCAGGAGGTCGGGAGTTCGAATCTCCCCAGGTCCACCAAGTGCCTGATATGCAGATCGCCCTTTGGCACCGATTTTAACGATATATATCTTTGCGCTGACCGACTTTCACTATCCAGACCGTAAGCTTTTTATCTTGAATTGAATACACAATGCGGTAACGGCCCTGGCGCAGGCGGTACCTTTCCTGGCCGGTCAATTTTTCACATCCCGATAGTCTCGGCTCGGCGGCTAATGATTCGATACGCTGGAGGATCTTCTTTAAATAATTTTTCGGGATTACCCTGAAATCTTTTTCAACGGACTCTTTGAAATAGACTTCATATGCGGCCATCTTTCTTCAGCCTCTTGACCATTTCGTCATAGCTTATCAAAGGTTCCTTAACTCTATCTTCAAATGCGGCAATATCCTCTGCATCCTCGGAAAGCATTTCCTTTACGGCGTCGGAAACAATCTGGGACACCGACCGCGAGACAGTGACCGCCTTCAAGCGCAGCGCCCTGTGCAGATCCGGGTCCAAATATATAGTTGTCCGCTTGCTGCTGGCTGCCATAATTATCCTCCTGTAACAATTTGACTTATAACATTATAGCATCGTAACATTTTAACGTCCAAAAGTTTGTGATTCGAATTCCTGCGACTCGCGGGTGGCCACCCTGAATTGCGTTGTAATAAAAATCCAAAATCTGCCATAATAGGACGTTAATATATCAGGCATGGAGGAGGCAATATGTGCTGTTTCGTCACGCTGTTCCTGTTGATCGGTCCCCGCTTTGCACTCCTGTGCATGTGGATTTTTTCTCCTATGGTTACCATGGCGTTTGGGCCTAACTTCATCATACCGCTGCTGGGCCTGATCTTCCTTCCCTACACCGCCATATTCTATGTCATCGTCTACCAGTACCTGGG
>JAPLHM010000186.1 GCA_026389635.1 Chloroflexota bacterium
AGCCAGGCGGCGAGCATAGGCTGCAGGGCCAGGGAGATCGGTATCACCCGCTCCTTGTCACCTTTCCCGATTACGCGAAGCACCTTATTTGACAGGTCAACATCGCCGGGCTTAAGAGATAATAGCTCGGCACGGCGGAGCCCGGTATACGCGAGGGTAAAGATTATGAGCCGGTCCCGCTGCTTAAGGGACGACCAGACATCCGACCTGGAGGCGATGGCCGCGAGGATATGCTTGACGTCGTCCACTGAATAATACTTAGGCACGCGGCGGCGGCGTTTGAAGCGTAGCTTAAGGTCAATCCCGAGTTCGGCCAGAAAGGGTTTCAATGCGAAGTAGTAAATCTGAATAGAGTTTTGCGAGTAGTTACGTTCTCGCAGGGTGGCGATAAAGCGCCTGGCGTTGTACTCATTTACCGGGTCTGTGATAAGGAAATCGGCGAATATACTCAGACAGGATGTGTAACGTGTGATCGTATTCTGAGATAGATCGCCGAGGCGAAGCTTTGTGGTATAACTGGCAATCAAAAGACGGTTAGAACTTTCCAGGAGGTTGACATCAGCTACATTTTGATTAAACTGCATAATGTTACACTCTAAACAAAAATGTATAATAATGCACAGAAATCGGCTTATAGGCCTGCTTGGTTATTCTTGGATATTATCAGAAATGCGCTAAAATATATGCTGGCCCGTGGGGGCCGTTACCTAAATAAATATTTTCTACCGCTGGAGTTGATCAGATGCATATTAGAAGAAAAATGGCCCTGTGTGTCCTGCTGGTATTAGCTGTGCTGGTGACCAGCCTGCCTATGCTGGCCTGCGACACTAAATTTATTACCGGCGAAGCCGACAAAAAGACCCTGCAGGGACTACCACCAGAGTTCCTGGCCATCAGCCAGGCCTGGGACCTGGTGCAGAAAAATTACGTTGATAAAACCAAGCTCGACCCGGTCAAGATGGCCCAGGGGGCTATCAGGGGCATGGTCGATGCCGTGGGTGACCCCTATACCGAGTTTTTTTCGCCACAGTCGTTCCAATCAACCATGGTTGAGCTCACCGGCCTCTACCAGGGCATAGGCGCCTATATCGGTAAGAAGGACAAACAGATCGTAATTATTGCCCCCATGCCCGGCTCGCCGGCTGAGGAAGCCGGACTGAAGTCGGGGGACATGATCCTGAAGATAGAAGGGCAGTCGACCGCGCAGATGAACACGGAGGAAGCTTCTCAGATGATACGCGGACCGGCGGGCAGCAAGGTATTGCTGCTGGTTGGCAGGCTTTCGGAGAAAGAGCCTTTCGAGGTAAACCTGGTGCGCAGAGAGATCAAGGTGGATTCAGTTAAATCTGAGATGAGGGGTACGCTGGCCTATATCCGCATACAGCAGTTCATCCTGCCCACCACGGGTGATTTCAAGAAGGCACTGGTGGATGCCTATCAGAAAGGGGCCAAGGGCATCATCCTCGACCTGCGCGATAACCCCGGTGGGATACTCTCCGAGGCCGTCGATGTGTCAAGCCAGTTTTTAACGCGCGGGATCGCGGTCAAGATCGTGGATAAGGACGGTATCGAATCGGTCCAGAAGGTAAAGCCCGGTGGCATTGCCAGGGACCTGCCGGTGATAGTCCTGGTCAACGGCGGCAGCGCCAGCGCCAGCGAGATTGTGGCCGGAGCGCTGCAGGACAACGGCAGGGCCAAGTTGGCCGGCCAGAAGACTTTCGGCAAGGCCAGTGTGCAGAATTTCGTCAAACTCGACGATGGGTCCGCCATCAAGATCACCACAGCGCATTATTACACGCCCAACGGCACGCTTATCAGCGGGACCGGTCTCACGCCCGATTACCCATCGGAACTGAAGGACGAGGAGTTGATCAAGTGGGCCGAGGACTACCTGAACAATATCATCTCGGCCGTACCGGTGCCCGCGCCGGCCAAGTAAAAGAGCCTCCGTGCTATTTTCCTGCCATGCCGGCAAAGTAGCTGTGCAGCCTGGCGTCGCCTGTCAACTCCGGGTGGAAGGAGGTAGCCAGCAGTTTTCCCTGCGTTGCCGCCACTATCTCGCCGCCAGGTAGCTTAGCCAGCACTTCCACGCTCACGCCAACCCTCTCTATAAAAGGGGCGCGGATGAAAACAGCAGGGAAGGGACCCCCCTGTAAAACTGTTATGTGCAAATTTGATTCGAAGCTGTCCACCTGCCTGCCAAAGGCATTGCGCTTCACAGTCATGTCCATCAGCCCAAGGGTCTGCATAGGGGTCCCGTCCGGGTTGAGCGCACCGCTGGACAAGCATATCATACCTGCGCACGTGCCCCAGATTGCCATATTGCCCCGGGCCAGCTTCCCGACCGGTCCCACCAGGCCGTAACTGTGCATCAATTTCATCACGGTGGTGCTTTCCCCGCCCGGTATGACCAGGCCGCTGATCCCCTCTAATTGGCCCGGCAGCCTCACTTCAGCGGTTTTAACGCCTATGCGCTCGAACATGTGGATGTGTTCGATGAAGGCGCCCTGCAGGGCCAGCACCCCAATTATCATTCGATATCTTCCTCGTATCTTAGACTGATGAAGTTATAACCTACGAGCGCCGCCCGCCTGTGCAGGCGGGCGGCGCAGCAGTACGTAATTAATGCTGAAATTGTACTACAGGATGGGTAAATATTTCTTGATCTCGTATTCTGTGACCTGGATCCTGTACTGGTTATATTCCACTTTTTTGTTCTTGATAAAGGCGTTGAATAGATGGTCTCCCAGGGCTTTTTTAACCAGAGCGCTCTTTTCTGTGAGCGCTACCGCCTCGTCGAGGCTTCCTGGCAAAGTCTTGATGCCGCGGCGTTTCCTCTGTTCCGCTGTCATCTCGTACACGTTTTCCTCGACCGGCGCGGGCGGATCCCAGCCCTGTTCGATGCCTTCCAGGCCTGCTGCCAGCATAACGCTGAATACCAGGTAGGGGTTGCAGGCGGGATCGGGTGACCGGTATTCGATGCGCGTGGCGGTTTCACGGCCGGGCTTGTATTCAGGCACCCTGACTAAATCCGCGCGGTTGCGCCGGGCCCATGACAGGTAAACGGGCGCCTCGTACCCGGGCACCAGGCGTTTATATGAGTTGACCCACTGACTGGTCACAGAGGTTATCTCGGGGGCATGCTTGAGCAGTCCTGCTATATAGCTCCTGGCTATTTTCGACAGGTGGAAGGGATCGTTCTTGTCGAAGAAAGCGTTGCGTTCGCCCTTGAAAAGCGACTGGTGCACGTGCATGCCGCTGCCGTTCTCGCCGAATATCGGCTTGGGCATAAAGGTCGCGTATACGCCGTTCTCCATGGCTACCTGCTTGACCACCAGCCTGTAGGTCATCACGTTGTCCGCCATGGTAAGGGCATCGGTGTAGCGCATATCTATCTCGTGCTGGCTGGGCGCTACCTCGTGATGCGAGTACTCGACGCCGATACCCATCTCCTCCAGCGCCAGCACCGTTTGCCGGCGCAGATCGACCGCCATATCCAGCGGCACCAGGTCGAAGTAGCCGCCGGAATCGAGTGTCTCGGTGCCCTTGTTGTTTTTGAAGTAGAAGAATTCAAGCTCGGGGCCGACATAGAAAGTGTAGCCGAGTTCAGCCGCGCGCTTGAGGTTCTGTTTGAGTATGTACCTGGGATCGCCCTCAAAAGGCGTGCCCTCGGGCTTGTATATGTCGCAGAACATGCGTCCGACCGACTGTTCCCTGGGCCTCCATGGTAGCAGCTGAAAGGTGTCGGGATCGGGAAGGGCTATCATGTCGCTCTCGTCTATGCGGGCATAACCCTCGATGGAAGAGCCGTCGAAGCCCATGCCGTCCTCCATGGCATGCTCAAGCTCCTCAATGGTTATGGAAAAGCTCTTGAGGAAGCCAAGGATGTCTGTAAACCACAGGTTTACGAATTTTATATCGTGCTCCTTGGTCATTTTGAGCACATACTCTACAGCTTCGGCCCTGTCCTTTTTTACCATGTATTGCCTCCCTAAATTTAAATTATTTCGGTTTGACAGGGTTATTCATACAACCATTTGCCAACCGCCATAAATTTAACAGCCTTTTGTTACAAACATATTAATTAATTGCGAAAAATGGCATTATTGGCCGCCAATCATGCCACATTTTTGCCAACGCCGGTACAGTTTTGCAGAAATAGCGGTCGTTTACCGGTTATGCAGGACTCCCCGTTATCCTGGGTCCTCAGCGGGACGGCGTTCTCCACCGGCGCCCGTGTCCTTGAATTTATAGCCTATGTTGCGCACGGTATCGACGAATGTATGCGCGGGGTCTTCGATCTTGCTGCGCAGCCTCCTGATATGCACGTCCACAGTCCTGTCCCCGCCGTAATAATCGTAACCCCACACCTCATTGAGCAGGGCCTCGCGCGTGAATACCTTCCCCTTGTTGGTAGCCAGCAGCTTGAGCAGCTCATATTCCTTGAAGGTAAGGGCCAGCAGCCGCCCACCCAGCTCCACCTCGCAGCGCACCGGGTCGATGGACAGGTCCCCCACCTTAATTACACCGCTTTGTTTAGCATTGCTTGCTTTGATTACCGTCCTGCGGATCCTTGCGGCCAGCTCATCCAGGTTCCATGGTTTTACCACGAAATCGGTCAGCCCCTGCTCTGCGGCGGCCGCATTCAGTGTCGACGGCGAAACAAGCGCGATTACGGGCAGCAGCTTTCTCAACTTGAGCTTCCTGAACCACTGCCAGGCCGATTCACCGTGTGAAGAGATTGCGCAGATGTCAACCAGCACGGCATTGAACGATTGGCGGGCGTCCTGCTGTATAACGTCATCCGCATAGACGCAGGCGGTGCAGGAGAACCCCATCCGGCTGAGGCCGGTGTTGAGGTCCCTTATGCGGTCCAGGTTGTTGGTAACCAGCAGGATATTGTGCATAACCAGTAGTCAATTATAACAGTTCGACGAGGCCTCCCCGCATGGCATTTAACCTATTCATATAATCCCCGTTTGCGGTTTTCTTCCACGATACGGTTGTACTCCCTGTCCACGTCGATGCCACGGTCCCTCAGCACCCGCTCCATCATCTCTACTGAATGTGACAGGTCGAGAAAACGGTGCAGCCATACCCGCGGGTCGTCCGAGTTCTTCTTGAAGTCGTCCGCCATCTGGTTATATTCCTCGGTAATCTTATCGAACTCGACAGTGGGATCGAACTGGCCCTTGACGCGGGGGAACCTGAAGAGTTCCTTTACCTTGCCCAGGTGCCTGCTGAAGATGAATTTATCGACGTACCAGAATACGCATGCCAGCAGTAGCTGGTTAAGCAGGAAGGCCCAGAAATCGGGTATGCCAAGCTGCTGCCTGAGTAACACCTGTAGAATTGCGCCGGCGATGCCGGAGAGAAGTATCCAGCGGCCGAAGACATAGATGAACCACTCCCTTGAAAACATGGCATCCCCCCTTGAGCTTACTTGGGTTTATCCTGCGGCTTTTATACTACCATCGTGCCCGGGGGCTGTCCAAGTTTCCCGCCGGTATCACATGGGCATGATGTATAATACTCGTGGATTTGGCTGGCTGCCCTGATTGTTGCAGAGGGAGGAAGATCATGAAAGTAGTCTATCACCCGCGTTGCACAGAGGTTTATGAGAGCGATCCCGCCGCCGCCCCCGGGCGCATGGAGGCCATAGTCCAGGAGCTGGGCGGCTTTGAATTTGTTGAACCGCCAACCGCGGGCCTTGATGACATCCGGCTTTGCCATACAGCCCAACACATCGGTTACGTGCAGCGCTACGGTTATGTATTTGAGGCTGCGGCGCTGGCCGCCGGGGGCGCCGTCCTGGCTGCCGAAATGGCCATCAAAGGTGAGCCCGCCTTCGGCCTCATCAGGCCGCCCGGCCACCATGCCAGCGCCGACAGCTGCTGGGGCTTCTGCTTTTTCAACAACATGGCTATTGCGGTTACCAGGCTGATCAAGCAAAAGAAGATCGATACGGCGCTCATACTCGATTTCGATCTGCATTTCGGCGATGGCACTGCAAATATATTCGGGAGCAACCCGGACGTAATATATTTTCACCCTGAGGACGGGGACAGGCAGGAGTTCGTCGACCACGTGGGCCGCTTTCTGGGCCAGTGCAGGGCCGACATCATCGCAGTCTCAGCCGGCTTCGACCGGCACATCGAGGACTGGGGCAGGTTATTAACCACTGAGGACTACAAAACCATAGGGCAGCAGGTGAAGGAATTCGCGGTCAGGAACTGCGCCGGGCGGCGTTTCGGCCTGCTGGAAGGGGGCTATAACCACGACGTGCTGGGCAGGAACGTGAGGGCCTTCTTAGGGGGGATGGAATGAACATGCACTGCGTGGTTATCACGGCGTTGCGGCTCCGTTGCAGCCGGGATTAACCTACCGTGATGGCAGGCTGAAGTAAAGGCCTATAAAAATAGTCCAGACTACGATGGCCGCGAGGGGTACTGCGATGACGATTAGTGCGGGGCGCAGCTTATTTTTCCGCTTCAGAATGATTGAACCGAATATACAAGCCGCGGCGATTACGGGGTAAGCCCAGACCGGCCCGGCCAGCAGCCAGCTGGAAAGCTGATTCTCCGACCCCGGCGCGTCAAAGGCAAACAGGGACAAGAATGCCAAAAAAGACCAGGGCACCAGTGAGCACGCAACAATCACCAGCAGTACAGTCACCGCCGTGCCGGTTTTCTTGTCCTTGCCCTCATCCATAGCGTAGTCTCCTTAAATTATGTAGCCGTAGTGTTTTTCCGGAGATGCTCATTGCTGGGGTGGAGGCGCTGAAGGCGCGGTTGGTACCCAGGCCTTGCTGGGACCGCCGGAATAGGAAGTCAGCTGATTTCCCGATACGAACGGTCCGGCCTGCTGCCAGCAGTTATTGCAGCCCTGCCACCAGCCCGATTGCCAGCCGTTGCGCCAGCCGTTGGACCAACCGGTGTTATAGCCGTTGTTGTAGCCGATCTGCTGGCCTTGCGCCTGTCCCTGGGCCTGGCCCTGGGCCTCACCCTTGGACATGCCAGTGGAGTAGCCCTTATTATAACCGTCTGTCTCGCCATCCTGTTTGCCCTGCTGGTATCCGGTGGTCTGCCCCTTGTTGTATCCGTCCTGCGTGCCCGCTGCGGTCCCGTCGGCGTTGCCCCTGGCGTAGCCGGACTTATATCCCGTATCCATGCCCATCTGGTAGCCGCCATACCCCACCACGGCAAGGGCAATGATAATCAAAATAACGATGACTGCAATCGTGCCGCTACCTAAAGTCATTTCATACCTCCTTGAAATCTGCCCTGATATATTAAGGCAAACACGGCTTTAATTAAAGCAGGATCGAACTGCCGCGCAGAACTCCCATCTGCTCCATACCAAACTAACACACATGCAGTCTATTTTCAACAGGATACAGTAACAGTTTTGTCGGTTGGAGTTGAAAAAAGTAAGAGAGACCCCAAAATATAAGTAGTCAGAAAAAATAACTTATAAGGAGATCTCTCTTGAAAAACAGTCTAATCGAAAACTCCCTGGAACTCAAGCACAGCT
>JAPLHM010000021.1 GCA_026389635.1 Chloroflexota bacterium
CCGGCTGGACAAGCTTGGGTTGAGCACCCTCTATTCACACCAGGCTGAGGCTATAAATTTTGTCGGGCTGGGCGAAAATGTCATGATCGCAACGCCCAGCGCCAGCGGCAAGACCCTCTGCTACAACATTCCGGTCCTCGATGCCCTGCTGGAGGAACCTTATGCCCGGGCGCTCTACATTTTCCCGACCAAGGCGCTGGCTCAGGACCAGTTGCGAGGACTTAGCTGGCTGGCCGGCGACACTATCAACCTGCCCTGGGAATGCGCCACTTACGACGGCGATACGCCCGGCGAAGAGCGTTCAGGTATCAGGAAGCGAGAACGTATTGTGCTCACCAACCCGGACATGCTGCATGCCGGCATTTTGCCCAACCATAAATCGTGGGACAAGTTCCTGAGGCGTCTCAAATACGTGGTGGTGGACGAGGCACACGTTTACCGGGGTGTGTTTGGCTCACATGTAGCCTGCGTGCTGCGCAGGTTGAGACGTATTTGTGCTCATTATGGCAGCAGTCCACAATTTGTGTTCTGTTCAGCTACAATTGCCAACCCTGGCCGGCATGCCGAGGCGCTGGCGGGGTTGCCTTTCAAGGTCATTGACGGTGACGGTGCTCCTTACGGGGGTAAAACTTTCGTCTTCTGGAACCCCCCTATTATTGACGAGGCCCGCAGCCTGCGGCGCAGCACTAACAGCGAGGCCACGCACCTGTTCACGGAGCTTATACGCAGGCAGGTGCGCACCCTTGCCTTTGCCTCGACACGCAGGCTGACAGAGCTTATCTACGTGTACAGCCGCGACCTGCTGGGCAGCCCTTTGGGCGAGAAGATCAAGCCGTACCGGGCCGGATACCTGGCCTCCGACCGGCGGGAGATCGAACGGGAGCTGTTTTCAGGAGAACTACTGGGGGCGGTGGCTACCAGTGCCCTCGAGCTGGGCATCGACATCGGGGGTCTGGATGCTACGGTTCTGACAGGGTACCCGGGCAGCATCGCCAGCACCTGGCAGCAGGCCGGGCGCAGCGGGCGGCGGGGGGAGAGATCAATCACATTCCTTGTGGCGCAGAATAACCCACTTGATCAGTACCTCATGCACAACCCCGATTTCTTTTTCGGCAAGCCCTTTGAGAGTGCCCTCATCAACTGGGAGAATATCAATATACTCTATCCGCACCTGCTGTGTGCCGCCTGGGAGAAACACATCGACGAAAAAGACAGGGAATATTTTGGTGAAACACTCGATGCTGCCATAGCGGAGCTGGACGAAGAGGGGAAGATGAGGAAAGCCGGCAGTCGATGGCATATTGCGCCATGGCTCTCGCACCCGGCGCAGGAAGTGAATATCAGGACGGCCTCTTCCCATCAGTACCAGTTGCTGGATGCTTCCAGGGGATACCAGGTGCTGGAGACGGTTGAGGAGGACCACGCCTTCTGGCAGGTGCATCCCGGCGCCATCTACCTGCACCAGGGCGATTCCTATTTTGTCAAGGAGCTTGATATTGAAAAGCATATAGCGGTGGTGGAGCCGGCCGCGGTCCCTTATTACACGCAGACTATGGAACTGACCGATATCAAGGTCCTGCAGGTGATGAAGGAGAAAGAGGTCGGCGGTGTGAAAGTTTGCATAGGCGTGGTGGATGTGACCAACACGGTGGACGGATTCCGCAAGAAAAAGCACTACACAGATGAGGTCCTGGGCGAAGAACTGCTTGACCTGCCTCCCATGCGTTTTATCACACGGTCGCTGTGGTTCGACCTGCCGCAGCAGGCGGTGGACACGATCGAGAAAGGCAAGCTTGATTTTCACGGCGGGCTTCACGCGGCCGAACATGCGGCAATCGCAATACTGCCCCTCTTCGCCATGTGCGACCGCAACGATATCGGCGGAGTTTCCACGCCCTTTCATACTGACACCGGACGGGCGCAGATTTTTATTTATGACGGCTACCCGGGCGGCATCGGTATCGCCGAGAAGGGCTACGAAATAATCGAGGGACTGTGGGCGGCCACGCTCAAGGCTATTGAAGAGTGTCCCTGCCGTGACGGCTGCCCGGCCTGCATCCAGTCCCCCAAGTGCGGCAATAACAATGAGCCCCTGGACAAGAAAGCGGCTGTAATTTTGCTCAGTGGCTTAATATCTTGCTCAGGAACTGCTTGGTCCGCTCGTGATGAGGGAAGTTGAAGAGAACGTCCGGCGGGGCTTCCTCGATGATCTGTCCCTCGTCCATAAAGATTACTCGCTTTGCCGCGGCGCGGGTAAAGCCCATCTCGTGCGAAACCACGGCCATAGTCATGCCCTCCAGGGCCAGCGCCAGCATCACCTCCAGCACCTCCTTGATCATCTCGGGGTCGAGAGCGCTGGTGGGCTCATCGAAAAGCATGACCTTGGGGTTCATGGCCAGTGCCCGGGCGATGGCCACCCTCTGCTGCTGACCCCCTGAAAGCTCGGCCGGTTTGGCCCCGGCTTTGTCGGGTATGCCAACCTTGTTGAGCAGGTCAAGCGCAGTCTGCATAGCCTCACCGGCAGGCCTTTTGCGCACCACACGCTGGGCCAGCATGAGGTTATCCATGACCGTG
>JAPLHM010000076.1 GCA_026389635.1 Chloroflexota bacterium
CAGCTCGGCCACCATCAGCGCTGGCATCAACCAGGTGCTGTTCACCTACTATCCCGAATACGATATCACCATCAGCAGCGATCCTGCCGGCATAACCTCGGTGACCGGCTCCGGCTGGTACCGCGAGGGCAGGCCGCTCAATATCAGCGCACCCCAGGAAGTGGCGCGGGACGCCGAATCGCAGTACAGGTTCGCCCACTGGCTGACGCCCGGCGGCGAAAAGATCAGTTCGCCCACGCTCAACACGGTGGTCACGTCGTCCGGCAGGTACATATCCACCTACGACCTGTACTACAGGCTGACCGTGGATTCTAAATACGGCAACACCGCGGGAGGAGGCTGGCAGAAGGCGGGAACCATCGCCAAATGGAGCGTGGCCCCTGAGGAGGTGGCCATGCCGGGCATCGCCGGCTTCTTCGGGGGAAAATTCAGGGCACTGCTTACCTCGGGCTCCGCGCTGGTGGAGGGACCAAAGACCGTATCCGTGCAGTGGGACCCCGACTACTCTACCCCGGCGGTTACCATACCGATCGCCGCTTTAGTCATCGCCGGCATTGTCTACGGCCTATATTACATGACCAGGCGCAGCAGAGTCCCGCAGCCGGCCCCCTGGGCCACGCAGGTGCAGCAACAGCCACCACCACCACCCGTATATTACCCTCTCTATCCCCCTGCGCCGCTACCACCTCTGCCGCCACCACCTGCTGCCTTACCACCCCAAACCACTGTGGTCATGATCGGCGAGGGACTCAAAAAGACGCCGCAGGGCACGCGGGAGCAGCTCATGGAGAAATTCGGCGAGCTCCTGCAAAAATACGAGGACGAGCTGTCACAGGGACGTGAGCTGTCGTCAACACCCGAGTTTCCCGAGATGGCCACGCTGATCGAGAAGAAGAGCATCGCCGCGCCCGATTTCAGCGGCGCCGTAGACTCCACGGCGGAGAGGTCCCCGGCCACAGAAGAGTGCGGCTCATCTTCCAAGAAGCTGTTGCGCACCGTGGTCACACAGTGGAAGAACACGGCCATCAAGCCGATCACGGTGACCCCCGGCGATAAAAAAAGCGCGGCGCTGGCGGGCGGGCGCACGGTCACCTGGTCGCGCGAGTCGTACAATGAGTGGGAGCTGCATATCTGCAAACTGCCGCTGGGACACAAGGGCACTCACAAGGGCGCAACCGAGATGGTCTACAGCGTCCTCGATACCATCAGCGAAGACCGCAACTACGGGCCCAAGCAGCCGCTCAAACCCCCTGCCCCGCATTACACCGACGGTATGCCGGAGATCAATATACCGGCCTCACAGATCATACCCCCCGACCAGCTGCCGGCCTGAGCGGCCGTAAACCGCGCGGCAGGCTTAAACGTTCTATAATCATGCGTATGGCTGCATTTTATCCCGGCAAAAGCGGCAAATGGCCGGCGCCGGCATCACTGGCACTGGCCGCGGTACTGGCTGCCTGCATGGCGCCCTGGCCTGTACAGGCCGGCCGCATGATGTGGAGCACGGTGGATACGCCCGGCAGCCAGTTCAATACCATAGCCAGCCCATCTGAGATCAATTTCTTAGCCATGTCGGGGGACGGCCGCACTTTTTACGCTTCGGATACCTCGCAGAGCAAGCTTTACCGCTCGGACGACGCCGGCACGAGCTGGTTGGAGATAGCCGGTAACCTGGTTTCGGCCGGCGCCGTGCTCCCAACCTGGAACATAGCTATGGCTCCCGGTAACTCCAGGTTTATCGCTGCGGTAACCAGCGCGGGCAACCGTCCGCGGCAGGTTTTCGTCTCGATAGACGGCGGCCAGACCTGGAACGATACTGCCTTCCCCTCTGCGTCCGACATCAGCGCGCTAACCATCTCGCCCCTCTACGGCATGTATGATATCGCGGCCGGCACCCGTTCCGGCGGGGCGGGCGAAGTCTATACCTATAAAGCGGGCGGCACAGGAGGGGCCTGGGCCGCTCAGGGACTGGCCGGCGACGTGCTCTCCATATGTTTTCCCCCGTCTTACAGGTCAGATCCCTCAATAGCGGTGCTCTATTGCACGGCGGCGGGCACGTATTTCAACGCCGGTGTACACGATCTCAACGCC
>JAPLHM010000311.1 GCA_026389635.1 Chloroflexota bacterium
AATACGCCCGATCGGCTTATTCTCTTTCAGGAGTGCTGCGGCGCGGTCGAGTTCCCTGACTATGAAAGGCAGGTCGCCCAATTTGGCGGACTGGAAGATGATGGACGGTTCAGCAGCCATACGATAGTTTAGCAGAAATCATTAAACTGTATCAGCGCATGAATTACTGCTATCACTTCAGTTTCATTGCCTGCCCTTTACCACCAGTTTCTTCTCACCCCAGATTTTGCGGACAAGTGCGTCTCCCTGGGCGTTGCGGTAGTCGAAATCGCTGCGGGTCATGCTGGTGAGGTTGACGGTGATGCCGGTGGTGTCTTCGAAATTGGTTATGAGCGCCAGCAACGTATCCCTGTTAATATCCCCGACAATGAGCAGGTCTATGCCGTTCTCAGAGATTCTTTCCGACCTGGCGGCCTCGCCGTGGATAAGGGCGAGGTTGATGCTGTCCAGGTCTTTCAACCGGTCGCCGAGGTGGTTGACGACGGACTGTAGGGTGAGGATGGTCACGGGCTCTGGCTGCGGGGATTGCTCCGCCACCTCGCTCTCCGCATCCGCGGGCGCGTCACCCACAATGCCGGGTGCAGGAAGCTCAATGACATCGGGCAGTGGCGGGGGCTTGTGATTGGGAATCACCCGGGCGCCGGGTACAATGGGCCTGTCACCGTCTTCCTGTGGGGCACGCTTGACTGACTCTCTTATGGCTATAGCGTGCTTTGGTTCAGGGGATTGCTCCGGCGCTCCGCTCGCAACGACCTGGGAGGGAGGCGCAACTACAGTCGGGGGAGTTGGAGCGGTGTCGGACTCCAGGATTATCTTCCGCCACTGCGCTAGCAGCGGGAAGCTCTTAACGACGTCATAATACTTGAGGTTGCCCTGTGCGCGCGAACTCAGCAGCCCGGCCTTCTCCAGGTGTCCGAGCTCCCGGCGCACCGCATTAAGCGGTTCACCGGTTAAGCGCGCCACCTCCCGGGTGTAATAAGGCTTGCCGGGGTCCTTCAGAAAGAGGTGGAGCACATTACGTTTGGCCTTGGAGGTGATAAAATATTTTAAAATGGTCATCGGTGAACACCTATTATGTTCCAATGTACCAATAAAGTGGACATTTTTCAACCTCTTCTGCCGGAAGGGGTGCGGGTTTGAACGGGCACCCGTACGGTTTATATTTGTGATAAAATTTCCCTGGGGTCTCGTATGCAGGGATGGATCGACTATTACTGGACCCCCATGAAGGAAATTCTGGAGAAGTAAACAATATCTTAACGGAGTCACTCAGATTATGGATAAAGTGAAGATGGGACCCCAACCGCTGGTATTTCCCATGCCCGCGTTCCTGGTGGGAGCCAATGTTGAAGGCAAACCCAATTTCATGACGGTTGCCTGGGGCGGTATCGCCTGCGGCGAGCCGCCCATGGTATCGGTGGCCATACGCCACCCGCGCTATACGCTCAAAGGTATGAAGGAGAACATGACTTTCTCCGTCAATGTGCCATCGTCCGACCAGGTAAAAGAAGTGGACTTCTGCGGCATCAAAACCGGCGCCAAGGAGGACAAGGTTCGTGCCTGCAAATTCAAGGTCTTCTACGGCAAAGTCGAAACCGCGCCCATGATCGAGCAGTGCCCGGTAAACCTGGAATGTAAAATCGAGCATATGCTGGATTTGGGCAGCCACGTGCTGGTGGTGGGCAAAATCGAGGAAACCTATGTCTCGGGCAAATGCTTCACCGGGGAACATCCGGATGTAAAGAAGATCAGGCCCATAGGGACCACGCCGCCGGCCTATGTCTACCAGGAGTCGGGAGATACAGTGGGCAAGGCCTTCAAAATCGGGCTTGAATTGAAATAATGTTCATGAACCTTTCATTGTTGATCGTAATGACGTCGGTACTCTTGCTATCAGCCTGCGCTACTACCAATCAGCCGGCCAGCGATAAAATAGGTGTGATGGTGACTGTGCTGCCCCAGGTGGAATTTGTCAATGCCGTGGGCAGAGACAGGGTCGAAGTGACCGCTATGGTGCCGCCCGGCGCCAACCCTCATACCTACG
>JAPLHM010000220.1 GCA_026389635.1 Chloroflexota bacterium
GCTGACGGGTCCCAACATGGCGGGCAAGTCCACCTATCTCAAGCAGGTGGCGCTGATCGTTCTGCTGGCCCAGACAGGAAGCTATGTGCCGGCAGATGAGGCCGTCATCGGTATCGTTGACCGCATATTCACGCGCATCGGCGCGCAGGAGGATATCGCCGCCGGGCAGTCCACCTTCATGGTTGAGATGATCGAGGTCGCCAACATCCTCAATAATGCGACTTCGCGGTCTTTGCTCATATTGGACGAGGTCGGGCGCGGCACCAGCACCTATGACGGACTTTCCATTGCCTGGGCGGTCATCGAGTATATCCACAACCATACCAGGTTAAGGTCCAAGACCCTTTTCGCAACCCATTACCACGAACTGGTCGAACTGGCGGGATCGCTGCCGCGCGTGAGGAATTACAATATGGCCGTTAGCGAGGAGAAAGGTAAGGTGATTTTCCTGCGCAAAGTCGTGCCCGGCGGGGCCGACCGCAGCTACGGCATACACGTGGCGCAGTTGGCCGGCCTGCCCAAAGCCGTGATACACCGCGCGCAGGAGATACTGCAGCGGCTTGAAGAGGAGCAGTCCGGGCGCAGGAACGGCGCAGGCAAGGAGAACGTTGACACCCAATCTTTGCAGCTATCCATCTTTGGCCAGTCCTCCGAACTTGAGGCCGAACTGAAAAAACTGGATATCGACTCAATGTCACCCATCGAGGCCATCAACAAGCTGTACGAGCTGAAGAAGAGGATGTCTGACAGCGCCGAAGACTAAATTGCCCAAGTACATATAAATTTGACATCATGCCCATTTAGGGTATAATCATGCCTGTTATGGGCATGAATAGAGCTGATCTTCACATCAAGCCATTTCTTTTCAGTAAGACGAGAGGATCCTTGATTGCTTTGCTATACGGGCACACCGGCAATGAATATTACGTTAACCAGATAATGCAGATTTTAGATAGCGGGTCGGGCTCAGTTCAGCGCGAATTAAGGTTAATGACGGAGGCGGGATTATTAGACAGGACTAAAAGGGGCAACCTTGTTTATTATCAGGCAAATGGCAAATGCCCGATATTCAATGAGCTTAAAAGCCTGGCAGACAAAGGTATATTTTCTTCGATGGCAATATCAAGTAATCTGTCTCGTTCCGATAAGCGATTGATAAAATGCAACCCTGGTATAGGAATCCCCCGCAGAAAAATTGCCGGGTTCTGCCGGCGACATCATATAAGGAAACTCTCCCTGTTCGGTTCTGTATTGCGGGATGATTTTGGGCCAGACAGCGACGTGGACGTCCTGGTGGAGTTTTTGCCCGGTCACACGCCGGGATATTTCAGCCTGTTTGACATGGAAACTGAGTTTTCAGCCTTGCTGGGTGGCCGAAAAGCCGATATCAGGACATCTCAGGATTTAAGCCGTTACTTCAGGGAACAGGTTATCAGGGAGGCCAGGGTGCAATATGAAGCAGCCGGATGACCTAATCAGGTTACAACATATTGTCGATTTTGCCGACAGGGCAATCAGTTATACCGCCGGATTAACGCAGGAAGAATTTACCAGGAATGAGGTGCTTCAATATGCCTGCGTTCACTTGCTCGAGATAATAGGGGAAGCGGCCAATGAGATTACTGATAAAACGCGCGGGCAATATCCTGATATGCCGTGGTTAAAGATGATAAATATGCGCAATCGCCTCATTCACGGTTATATAGACGTTAACATGGATATTGTCTGGCTTACTATTAAGGATGACCTGCCCACTTTAACTGATCAAGTGCGCATGATAAAGCTCAAAAAGTGATACATTGCCTGATTAAAATTAAACGTGTAACTCAAATATTTTTTTCTTTTGGCAAGGTAATTACAACGGAAGGACAATGGCTCAAAAATAGCAGTCCCCGTCGAAAAGTGATATAGTCTTAATCTCATGAAAGAGAAAATTGAAGAGATCAAGCGGGGTACCGTAACGTCGCCGCAGGGCTTCGTAGCCGGCGCCGTGGAGGCCGCAATCAAGTTCAAGGGACGGCTGGACCTGGGCATACTTTATTCCGAGGCGCCCGCCCTTTGCGCCGCGGTCTTCACCAAGAACAAGGTCAAAGCTGCTCCCATCCTTGTCAGTATGAAAAGTAACGGGAAGGGCAGGGCGCGTGCCGTGGTGGTGAATTCAGGCTGCGCCAACGCCTGCACGGGTGATAAAGGATTGCGCGATGCAGCCGATATGGCCGCTTTGACCGCGAAGAAGTTGGGTATCAGGGCCGACCAGGTCATGGTTGCCAGCACAGGCGTCATCGGTGCCATCCTGCCCGCGGACAGGATCCAGGCGGGCATTGGCAAGATCGAGTTGCTGAGGGATGGCGGCCATAAGCTGGCCAGGGCTATCATGACCACGGATACACGGCCCAAGGAGATCGCTGTCAGGGTTATGGATGATAGCGGGCACTATACAATCGGCGGAATAGCCAAGGGCGCAGGCATGATCCACCCGGATATGGCCACATTGCTCAGTTTCTTAACTACCGACGCCCGGGTCGAAGCCGCATTCCTCGCCAGGGCGCTCAAAGCCGCTGTCAACGACAGCTTTAATATGCTTACCATTGACGGCGACACCAGCACCAATGATATGGTGTCGATCATGGCTAATGGCAGGGCCGATAATGAGACGATCACGTCAAAAAATGGCAGGATGTTCAGGGAAGCCCTGGGCAGGGTATGCCGTTACTTAGCCTACAGTGTCGCTGCCGACGGTGAGGGCGCTACCAGGCTGATCGAGGTGTTCGTGGAGGGCGCTAAGAGCAGGTCCCAGGCCAGGAAGGCGGCCAGGCTGATCGCCGCGTCGGCCCTGGTGAAATCGGCCGTGCACGGTAACGATCCCAACTGGGGTCGCGTTGTGGCCGTCCTGGGACGCAGCGGCGCCGTCATGGACGAGGGGATGCTGGACGTTTTCCTGCAGGGTGAACAGGTCATGCGCCGCGGCAGTCCGCTGCCCTTTGAAAAAGATAAGCTCAGCCGTCGTATGAAGGCTGACGTAGTCACCATCAAAGTCTGTCTGAATATCGGGGCGGGAGACGCAGTCGCGTGGGGATGCGACCTCTCTCAAGAGTATGTTACTATAAATAGCGAATACACCACCTGACCCGTCCCGGGATTGCATATGTTAAGATCAAAAATCATAGTGGTTAAGATCGGCGGCAGTACCCTCGGCCAGCACGATACCACGATGGAAGACCTGGTAACCCTTCAGAAAAAAAAGGTCCCCGTGGTAGTTGTGCACGGGGGAGGCAACGCGGTAACGGACTGGCTGAGCAGGCTGCATATCTCCACCCGTTTCGTACAGGGATTGCGCGTAACTGACGAAGATACTTTGAAAGTCGTCACGGCTGTGCTGGCCGGCCTGATCAACAAGGAACTGGTCTCTGAGATATGCCGTCTGGGCGGTAAGGCGGTCGGCATCAGCGGTGTTGACGGCGCGATCGCATTAGGCAAGAACAGGAATCGTGAGCTGGGATTGACAGCCGAAGAGTTGACCGTAAACCCCCGTCTGCTCAGAGTGCTGCTCAACAGCGGCTACATGCCCGTCATAGCGCCTGTCTGCCTCAATGCCGCACCCGGCGACAGGGATGACAACGACCTGCTCAACGTCAATGGCGATACCATAGCGGCCGAGATCGCCGCC
>JAPLHM010000219.1 GCA_026389635.1 Chloroflexota bacterium
GATTTGCCAGGAGATAAATTTCGACACAGCTATCAGGGCCGCTGTCATCACCGGCAGCGGCCCTGCCTTTTGCCGCGACGTCGCTTCCAGCCGTAAAACACCGGCCACTTTTTCATTGGCCGGGCCTGTTGCCTCGATTAACTGTCCCGTTATAGCGGCTATCAATGGGAATGCCATCGGTTTGGGCCTTGAACTGGCGCTGGCCTGCGATATCAGAATAGCCTCCAATTCCGCCCTCTTCTCGTTTCCAGGCATATGGCATGGGCTGATACCGTCTGATGGGGCTTCACAACGTTTACCGAGGCTGGTGGGCCGCGCCAGGGCCATAGAGCTGATGCTGAGCGGCGATGCCATAACGGCCAAAGAGGCCCTGCGTATCGGTCTGGTCAGCCGGATCGTACCTGCTAAAGCTGTGCTCGATGTTGCGCTGGAGATGGGCAGGGAGATGTCCGGCAAGGGATCGATGGCGCTCAGGTACTGCAAGGAGGCCGTGTATAAGGGACTGGACATGACGCTGGCACAGGGGCTGCAACTCGAGGGCGACCTCTACTTCCTGCTGCACACCACCGAAGACAGGACTGAGGGCGTCACAGCCTTCAAAGAGAAGCGCAGGCCCAAATTCAAGGGTAAGTGATGGGCGGATTCGAGACCATTCTCTACCGGAAGACGGGGCATTTAGCTTACATCACCCTCAACCGGCCGAAGGTGCTGAATATCTATAACGTACGCATGCGCGACGAGCTTTACGAGGCTTTATCCGCGATTAAAATTGATACGGACGTCCATGTTGTCACATTGAGAGGCGCCGGAGATAAGGCATTTTGTGCCGGCGCCGACCTGGGCGAGTTTCTCTCCGCTCCCGCACCGACAGCCGCCCGCAATGTCAGATGGCAGCGGGATGTATGGGGGCTCTTCCTCAGCCTGTCGCAGCCTGTCATAGCTGCCCTGCACGGCTATGTCTTCGGGTCGGGCATCGAGATGGCCCTGTGCTGCGACATCAGGATCGCCGCTGACGACTGCATCTTCGGCCTGCCAGAGGTGGCGCTGGGCATCATCCCCGCAGCCGGCGCAACCCAGACCGTGCCCCGCGCCATCGGTCCCGGCCGGGCCCTCGACCTGCTTCTGACCGGCCGCCGCATCGGTGCGCAGGAAGCCCTGGAAATGCAGTTGGTCAACCAGGTGGTAGCACGTGCAGATTTGCTGCCTGAAGTCGAGGCGCTGTCTGAGAAAATAGTCGCCTTCGATCAGCGGGCAGTGAGGGCTATAAAGCGGGCTGTTTCAAGAGGATTGGACCTTCCCGCTGGTCCGTACCTGTAGGGGCGTTCCTTCAGGTGCGCCCGCAACTTGGCCGTGAGAGCCTGCCTTCAAGTGCGCCCGCAATACCTGTCAATAAACTCGCCGATCCGCTCAATCGCCCGGCGTCCTTCGGGAATAAAACTGGCAGCGAACTGCCATACATGCTGCATCTTTTCCCATTCATCGATGACCGCGTTCACACCGGCCTGTTTGGCGTTATCTACCAGGCGCGTCGAGTCTGAAAGAAGCACCTCGTCTGTCCCCACCTGCACCAACAACGGCGGCAACCTTTTCAGGTCGGCATAGAGAGGCGATGCCAGGGGTGTCTTCGGATCGAGCCCTCCCAGGTAAATCTTTGCGAATGCTAGCCCCTTATAGTCATAGATGATCAGGTCGACTTTGGCTTTGCTCTGCCATGTTTCCCCGGTAAACGCCAGGTCGGTCCAGGGCGATAGGCAGACACACGCTGCGGGCAACGGGATGTTCCTGTCCCTCAGGCTGACCAGCAGGGCGATGGCCAGGCCGCCCCCTGCCGAGTCGCCGGCTACAGCCAGGTGCTTGGGATCGACCCGGCCGTTTATCAACCATTTATAGGCGGCGACGGCATCCTCAACGGCTGCCGGGTGGGGATGTTCCGGGGCCAGCCTGTAATCGATGACCAGCGCACGGGCTTTTGAGGCGATAGCGATATTGGCAGCCAGGGAGCGATGGGAATTGGGGGATCCGCATATGTAGTACCCGCCGTGCAGGTAGAGGACCACCCTGCCGTTGGATACACCGGGAGGGATAAGCCATTCAGCCGGGACGCCGCCGGCAAGCTCTTTAACCGATTTGACCCCTTTGGGCAGCTTGAATATAGCACCCTTCTTATCCAATTCAACGCGTTCCTTGTCTACATCCACTTCGCCCCTCTTGGGCGCGAACGCATGCTGAAGGCGGAAATATAGTTCGAGCAACCTGACCTGCCAGCTAAGCATAACCAATCGTCTCCTTACGTCAGCGTTCCGTCAAAAAAACACGGGGACAGCAATCGGATCAAACCGCGGCCATTGTAGCACAAAAAAAAGGAACGAAGAGGTCGATTCTTCGTCCCTTTAGCAGGATAAATAAATTACTATCCACTTATTCGGTTTATGATCCGTTAGTGACAGCTTGCGTCACCACCTGTAATTCAATATCCATATGGATAGGTTCGATAGCCGTACGGATAGCCTTGATATCCGTATGGATAGCCTCGATAGATGATATTAGGCTGATAGACGGGTTGCGCAGACGTAACATACGTATTCCGCTGCTGTATCTGTGATTGCGTTTGAGAGAGCGTCTGCTGCGCTGAATTCAGTTGCTGCTGAGCCGCAGTCAACTGTTGTTGAGTCGAGGACAACTGTTGCTGAGTTGAAGCAAGTTGCTGCTGAGTCGAATTGAGTGAGGTGCGGAGTGAATTGACCTGGTTTTGTAAAGCCTGAACCTGCTCACTGGTTGCATACGAAGTACAACCGGTAGCTGTTAACATTGTTAATACCACCAATGCCAGTAAAACAATAGGTAATTTGTTTTTCATTTTTCACCTTCTCTTGATATCACTTTATGCTTATTATAGGGGAGCGGTTTTGGCAATGCTTGATGTCTGCCTTACAAATACCTGACATTAGACTAATAATTTATGAGCAGCCCGCGAAACTAACATTATGGGTTGTACAGAAAAGGGGGCATCTCCAAGGCGGCTCAACACCTCATAGCCACCCGCCCAGTAGATCGGGGCCGTACCTATGGCGCCGGCAATACCCAACCCCAGGAAGAACCACTGGATCACCATCTTCCGCCTGGTAACTTCTGCCGTCGGCTGAGCCCCAGCGCCTGCTCATGGACTGAATCTCTCTTCACACTTATCTTACTTACTTATTGTATCTGGAGATCTGAGCAGGGCCCATATGTGCGGTCCACCATCTGCAATTTGTTTTTCGTCCACCACCCGGAAACCATGCTTGCCATAAAACGCCAGATTGACCTCTTTCATGGTTTCCAGGTAACACGGTAAACCTTCCTCATCAGCCCTTTTCAGCATAGGCTTGATCAGCAGGCTGCCAATACCCTGCCCCCGTTGGCCGGGTTCCACGCCGAGAAAGAGCAAATAGCAGTGTTTCCCATTCACCACACTCTTGTGCATTGCGTAAGTGCATTCAACAATAACCACTAATCTCTGAAACGGGCTGGCGCCCATCACGTCGGGCAACCGGTTTCGCGGGTCCTTATCGCCGTCAACCTTTTGCCTGGTTTCATCGCCGGGGAACCTCCACACAGCAATACCTTTAAATGACGAAGTCGTGTAGAGTTCGCCCCCGACCGCAGCATGTTCCATGTTCAGTTCATAAAACGACGGCTGCAGGTCGCGGCGCTCAGCGATGCCAGGATAGAGAAATATTGTCATCGGGTCATCCCAGAATACTTTCGATAAAAGCGCAGCGGCTTCCTTTATCCTTGAAACCGGCAACTCCACTACTTTCTCATCGGGCAAATTCATATTCAATCTCCACCTATTTCAAATCGTTTTAGGATTATACTGCATTGTACCTCTTTTCTTCGGTGGACTGTGTCCTGATGACTGGACAAGTTTTCTGCTCATGGTAGAATATCAACATTGAGCGGGCAGGGGCAACCAAGTGACGAGAGAGAGAAGCGGTGTTTATGTGTGGGTTACCTGGCTCTCCAAATTGATGGCAGGTGAGACCACCTGCCAGTGGTCACCCTGGTTCAAAGCTCATCACACAGATTACAGCAGGGTACCTGGCAATTTTCAGCTCGCGGCCTGGACCGCGGAACACACCAGGCTGCTTGATGAGATATCGAAAGAACGGGAAAAGTTTGGGGAAACGATTTACAGGGAGGGGCAGAATAAATTCCTGGCCAAGAGGCCATCGGGTTTGGCTGTTGCAGGTACCCCTGACCTGATATCCATGGAATCGGAATCCGTGCACTGCACGGTGTTCGATATTAAAACTGGTAATCCAAGGCAGAGCGATATTATTCAGGTAGCCCTGTATATG
Organism: Chloroflexota bacterium; assembly: GCA_026389635.1. GTDB lineage: Bacteria > Chloroflexota > Dehalococcoidia > GIF9 > UBA5629 > CAIMUM01. Next base: position 4,341 of record JAPLHM010000219.1, read on the forward strand.
ATGTTCTTACCCTACTCGACAGGGCTCTATAAGGGCAAGAAGATTGACGGCTGCGTCGTTTATAAAACAGGACGCTCTGAGGTCCCGCGCCAAATTATTGATGATAAATTCAAGAAAAATGTAACGTATTTCCTGAACATACTGGAGTCATCAATCCCGCCATCTAAGCTTCCCACGCATACGGGTTGTTCATGGTGCGACCTTACAATTGTTGATTGCCCTGAAAGGGTAGATGTCGAGGAAACTGTTGTGAACGAGACCGGGCAGGATTTCCCGCTCTAACGATTGTGGCAAAATTTTCCTCGTAATTGTGTACACCGCCTCGGCCTGATTTGCGCCGGCCTCAGTGCCATAATATAATGCCGCCAACCTTTACACAGGGGTAAACAAATATGAACCGCTGGCAGAAATTAATTAATCAGCCCGGCGTCATCATCGCCGACGGCGCCATGGGGACGATGCTGCAGCAGGCGGGCCTGGAGCCGGGGGACCTTCCCATGCTCTGGAATGTGGACCATCCCGGCCGAGTCCGCGCGGTACACCGCGCATATCTGGAGGCCGGGGCCCGGATCCTGCTGACCAACACCTTTAACGGCAACCGCTTCCGCCTGGCTATTCACGGCCTGGAAGGGCGAGGAGATGAGCTCAACCAGACCGGCGCACAATTACTGCGCACTGAAATAGAAGATTACGTTAAAAGGGCAGGAACTGGAACCCCACAGGCTGTGGTGGCAGGCGATATCGGTCCCACGGGTGAAATACTGGCCCCGCTGGGGAAACTATTATTTGAAGACGCCGCCGACGCATTCGCACGGCAGGCCGTGGCACTGATCGCCGGGGGCGCCGATGTGATCTGGATTGAGACCATGTCCGACCTCGAGGAGGTGCGCGCGGCGGTGGAGGGGACGCGCAGGGCATCGGCGGATATCCCGGTTATCGTCACCATGACATTCGACACGCATGGCCGCACCATGATGGGGGTGAAGCCGGAAACCGCGGCCACCACGCTGGGCGAATGGAGAGTGGCAGCCATGGGCGGCAATTGCGGCAATGGCCCGGACGAGATGCTGGTGGCCATAAGCAAAATGCGCGCCGCCGCGCCTGGTGCAATCCTGGTGGCCAAGCCAAACGCCGGCATGCCGGAACTGGTGAACGGTGCGACGGTGTATCGCGCCTCACCTGAACTGATGGCTCAGAGCGCCTTACAACTGCGCGATGCCGGCGCACGTATTATCGGAGGGTGTTGCGGCACCACGCCGGATCACATTGCGGCTATGGCGCGGGCAATATCTCCGTAGGGGCGTTCCTTCAGGTGCGCCCGAAAGAACGCAAGATCGGACGGGCCTAAAGGCCCATCCCTACAATAGGTCGAAGAACATGACCGGCTTCCTGCGCTCCACCAGCTTCTCGGCATTAAAGGCGATGCGCAGCAGCAGGTTCTCTTCCCACCAGCGGCCCATGGCCTGCATGCCTATGGGTAGCCCGATGCTGTCATAGCCTGCCGGGAAACTGATGGCGGGCAGGCCCGCCAGGTTGCCCGGGAAGGCATAGCGCGTGGTCTCCGTGGTGCTGGAAAGGTCGGACCAGCCGCCCTCGGCATCCTTGAGCGACACTTCGGGGGCGGTAATGCCCGTGGCAGGTGTGATGATAGCGTCCACATCTTTGTAGATATCCTTGAACATATCGATCACGCGCGTGCGGATGCGCTGAGCCTTGATATAATCGCAGGCATTGAATTCCCGCCCCACGACGAGGCTGAAGCGTACCTCGGCGCCGAAATCCTTGCTGTTGGCAGGGTAGTTGTTCATCGAGCCTGCCATCTCCCCAAAGATGCTTATCACGTGGGCGACGCGCATGGTGTCCAACCCGGGTATGACTACCTCCTTGACCTGCGCGCCGGCAGCTACAAGCTTCTCCAGCAGCGCGTTACAGGCTTTCACTATCTCGGGCGCGGCATGCTCAAACCACGGCCTGTAAACGCCCAGCTTAACGCCCTTCAAATCAGCCTTGTTCCAGCCTTCCAGCGTCACGGACGGCTGATGCAGCGAATTGGGGTCTTTAATATCCGGACCTGCCATGCAGGCATAACCCATGGCCGCGTCTTCTACCGTGGCCGCAATGGGGCCCAGGTGAGCTACGCTCCAGCAGAGGGGCGCCGCGCCGAATTCACTGACACGGCCGAAGGTGGGCTTGAGCCCGACCACGCCGCATAATGCGGCAGGCACTCGGATAGAGCCGCCGCCGTCGGCGCCTACGGCGACCGGGCAGATGCCCGCCGAAACAGCGGTCGCGGAACCGCTCGAACTGCCTCCCGTATCGTGCTTGGGGTTATACGGGTTGCGGGTCGAGCCGAAGTTGACGTTAAGCCCGTCGGTGCTGATGCCTATCTCGTGCATATTGGCCTTGCCCAGCAGCAGCGCACCGGACGCGCGCAGCCGCGCCACCACCGTGGCGTCCTGCTTCGCCGGACCCTTGCCGAAAAACTTGGTCCCCACCGTGGTGGGATAGGGCACCATGTCCACCTCGTCCTTGACAGCCATGGGCACACCGTCCAGTACGCTGAGCGGTTTCTTATCCTTCCATCGTTCAGCCGAGGCCCTGGCCTGCTGCATAACATCGCCGTCATTAACGGCGATAAAGGGCCTCAGCTTCAGAGCGCCCGCGTCGGCATTTTTAATAGCCTCCAGCGCCCTTTTAGCCACATCCTCGGGGGTGGTTTTGCCATCATGGTAAGCCTTAGAGTAATCACGGATGGTCCGGCAGTGCGTCGCGCCGGCGCCGTTCCCTTCTATTTTATTCAGCGCCTTGAGGTCCGGCCCATCCTCAGGTTCAGCTTTCTTACTCACGAAGGAAAGCGGAAACACTGTGGGCGGTTCCTCCGGTGCAAGCGTGCGGAAGGCCTCTATCCCCGCGCTTTTCAGCATCGAGGGCAGCAGGAGCGCCCTGAGTACGCCGCTGTCAAGTGCGCCGGCGATCATGGATAGCTGTCCCCCGGCCAGCCGAGGCAATTTCACTGATTTAAGGTCGTAGTTACTTGTTCCGCTCATCTCAACCTCCTTCATTTGCGGTTTGAGCGCAAGTATATATGGATTGACTATTTATTTGCAAGGGGCGCGAACACCGGTTCAGGGGACCGGCAGTATTTTTACAAGTTCAATTTCAAACGTGAGTTCTTTACCGGCTAAAGGTATATTGGCATCCAAAGTAACGGTCTTATCTGATACTTTTGTGATGGTTGCACGCGTAATTGATCCGTCGGCCTGACTGCCCTGCAGTTGCTGTCCGACCTGTGGCGTCACACCGGCCGGCAGATTTTCCCTTGGCACTTCAAATATCAATTCACTGCGGGGTGGTCCGTAAGCGTCATTAACTGAAATAGTAACAGTCTTGTTTTCGCCGACTTTCATACCAAGTATAGCTTTCTCAAACCCGGGAATTACCTGGCCCTTACCCAAAATGACTTCCAGGGGTTGCTTCCCGATCGAGGAGTCAAATACAGTCCCGTCTGCCAGTTTTCCTGTGTAGTTTACCTGGACGGTATTGCCATCCTTGGCTTTTGCAGCGTCGTCCGCGGCGCTGCAGCCCGGTATCAATAGCGCTGCCGCCAACAGAAATATCAGTACAATAATGTGGTTATTCTTCATAGTTATCCTCCATTTTCTGCATAAAGCTACGGGCTTATAAGGCCAATGCCGCCTTATATTCTACCAAATATTTTACAGGGAGTTCCCATTTCGACTCTCACGGGCTTGCGGCCGTTGACAGTCGCATGGCAAAAGGATACTATCCTAACTAATTAAACCCCCTTTAATGACTAACTCGCGCAAAGGAGACCCGGCCATGTGCAGGAAGTTTCTTGGATTTGCATTGATACTGGTTTTCCTCTTGCCCGCCGGCTGCAGCCAGCCCGCAGCCATCCCCGAAAAAACTGCTGCTCCGCTCCCGCTGCCGGAAAAAACCATCGCTGTCATCGATATTTTCCACGAACAAAATGTGTTTTCACCAGTTAAAACCACACTGGCTGATTTCCGTATTACATACGGCGAGGATATGATATCTGCAGGTATCAAAGGACAGGGCCAGGCAGGGGGCTTCATGGCTGCCGTCCAAGAATTCGGAGAGGGGAAGATAACCGTTGTTCCGATTATGCAAGCTATGGCGATACCCGGTGGTCCCATCGAAAGGGAGGTTTATAACCGCTTTAAAACAGAGATACTCGAAGGACTGCGCGGCATTAAAAAGCTGGATGGCATCTATCTTTCGCTGCACGGAGCGTCGGGGGTGGAAGGCATGTACGACCCTGAAGGCGACCTGCTCCAGGCCATCAGGGCTGAATACGGGACAAGCCTGCCCATAGGCACTTCCTACGACCTGCATGCCAATATCACCGAAAAGAAGGCCAAACTGGCCACATTCATTGTGGGCTTCAGTACCAATCCGCACCGCGATTTCTTCGCCACCGGCTATACTGCCGGGAAAATCCTGGTAAAGACCGTTCTGGGTGAGATCCACCCGACTATGACGGTCAACAAAATGCGGCTATTGCGGGGTGGAGGCACGAACCTGGATTTCCTCGCCCCCATGGACAGCGTCTTCAACCGAATGAAGGAAATGGGGAAAATGCCGGGCGTCCTAAGCGTGTCGAACTTCATGGTGCATATTTTCATGGACGAACCTGAACTGAGCTGGGCCACGGTGGCGGTAACGGATAACAATAAGGCGCTGGCCGATGAACTGGCGGATGAAATCGCCGACCTTGACTGGGCGGTGCGCGATTTCAAACTCACGCAGAAATTATATTCACCATCCGAAGCGGTGAAGGCCGCCCGCGATAGCTGGTTAGAAAGGGTAACCGGGACCACCATGTTCTGCGACCTGTCGGATACCGTTGGCACGGGCAGCCCGGGTGAGAATACCTGGATACTCAAGGCGCTGGTGGAAGAAGGTCCGGACCTCGTTTCATATATCCCGGTCAGGGACAGCCAGGCGGTGAAAGAA
>JAPLHM010000198.1 GCA_026389635.1 Chloroflexota bacterium
CATTATCGCCGGCGGTGCTAAGATAAAAGACAACGCACGGCTGGAAGGCCAGACCATAAATCAGGACGCGCCCTCCGACCCCGCAGCTAATAAGAATTAATTTGGAGGCGAAATGACTGAACTTATAAGAAATGTAGGCGAGCACGACTTTAAAGAAAGGGTGCTGGACTCCAAGCAGCCGGTGCTGGTGGATTTCTGGGCTGTCTGGTGTGGCCCCTGCAGGATGGTCGCTCCGATCGTGGACGAGCTTGCCGGGGAGTACAAGGACAAGATTGGTTTCGCCAAGGTCAACGTGGACGATGCGCCCAAGATAGCCTCAAGCTACAACGTGATGAGCATACCCACGCTGATCGTTTTCAAGGGCGGCAAGCCTTTCGAGCAGGTGGTGGGTTACCGCCCCAAGAAGGACATCCAGAAACTTATCGATAAGGCCTTAGCTCAGTAGTGAACCAGTTTAACGACGTCACCTACTGGACAGCTTTCATCGCGGGCTTGCTGTCTTTTTTTTCGCCCTGCGTGCTCCCGCTGGTCCCCGCATACTTAGCCAACCTGGCGGGTACTGCGGCCATAGACACAGGCGACGCCCGCAAAGTATGGCCTACACTGCTGCATAGTATCGCCTTTGTGCTGGGCTTCTCCATCCTCTTCATCCTCATGGGAGCGGCGGCCGGCTTGATCGGCTCTTCCATCATTGCATACGCCGAAACCCTGCGGATTATCTCAGGCATAGTGGTTATTATCTTTGGTGTCTTCCTCATAGCCGCCTACAAAATCCCCTGGCTCAATTACGAGAAACGGATGCACCTGCAGGGGGCGCGTAATCCCGGGTACATCAGGTCACTGCTGATCGGGGCAGCCTTTGCGGTTGGATGGACGCCCTGCATAGGACCCATCCTCGGTTCGATACTCTTTATCGCATCATATACCGGTGAGACCGTTAAAGGCGCCGCGCTGCTGGCTGTATATTCGATGGGCATGGGCGTACCATTCCTGCTTATCGGCCTGGCCTGGAGCTACATAGTACCTTTCTGGAGCGGCCTCACGCGCCACCTCGCCCTCATTTCAATTATAAGCGGCATACTGCTTATAATAGTCGGTATACTGATACTTACCGGCCAGATGATGTGGCTGAGCCAGTTTGCAACCTGAATGCGTTTTAATAGGAGAAAGGTGACCATGAAATCCGTATTACCGATTATTCTCACAGTGCTTTTTGCCGCCACCCTGCTCGCAGGCTGTGGGACGCCCGCACCATCATGCCCAAAAATCGGCGACAGGGCGCCCGATTTCACACTGCCGGGGATCGACGGTAAAAACGTGAGCTTAAGCGATTACGCAGGCAAACCCATCGTTATCAACACCTGGTCTAAAAGCTGTATTGAGTGCAAGAAGGAGATGCCCTACTTCAAGGATATGGTCCAGCAGTACGGGCCGAAGGGCCTGGTTTTCCTGTCCGTGAATACCATGGACAGCTCAAACACGGCCAGGGACTACCTCAGCCAGAACGGGTACAACTTCACAACCGTAATCGATTTGAAAACCGTTATTTATAAGAAATTCTGCTGCCCCAAAAACGCGGACCCCAACACGTTTTTCATCGGGACAGATGGCACCATCAAGTCGATCAAAATAGGTGGCTTCGCCACCAAGGATGAACTGCTGAATGAAGTCAACAATATTATGCCCTGATGCGATTCAGGGTCACAGAAAATCAGTATGAAAAAAATTGGACCATCGCAG
>JAPLHM010000001.1 GCA_026389635.1 Chloroflexota bacterium
AGGCTTTCTTGCACAGGATACTGCGCCACGACGGGGAAGTTCTGTACGCGGAGACCTCTATCGAACTGCGCAGGGACGAGACGGGCCAGCCTATCGGATTCCGCAGCATCTCCCGCGACGTCACCGAACGTGTGAAAACCGAACTGGCTTTAAAACAGAGTGAGGAGCGCTACCGGGCCCTTTTCGACAGTTCCCTCGAGCTCGTTTACCTCCACGATTTCGAGGGCCGCTTCCTGGACGCCAACCGCGCCACGCTGGAACTCTTCGGCTACAGCAAGGAGGAGATCTCTACTCTGAACTTTGCCTCGCTGCTGGACCCGGAAGACATTCCCAGGGCCATAGATGCGTTAAAGGGCGTCAACAGGCCGGGGGCACACAGGGAGATGCACGAGTTCAGGCTGCGCCGCAAGGACGGCAGCTACGTGTACATTGAGACACAGGCCTCGCTCATCCGCCGCGATGGGAAACCCTATGCTATCCAGGGCATCGCCCGCAATATAGACGAGCGTAAAATGTTTGAGCAGCTACTATCCGAGATGGCCACACATGATTTCCTCACGGGCCTGCCGAACCGGGTATTGCTCAACGACCGTTTTAACATGGCGCTGTCGCAGGCGCACCGCAATAAAAACAGGCTGGCCATCATTGCGGTCGACCTCGACCGATTCAAGTCGGTCAACGACACGCTGGGCCACCAGGCCGGGGACGAGTTGCTCAAAGCCATAGCCCAGAGGTTGAAGAACCTTGTACGTTCGAGCGACACGGTGGCCCGCATGGGCGGGGACGAGTTCCTGCTGCTCATGCCGGAACTGCACGTGGCAGGGGACGCCACCAGGCTCATCGAAAAGATCGCCCACGCCTTTAAAGAACCTTTTATTATCGGAGGCGGCAGGCTGAATATGTCGGCCAGCATGGGACTGGCCATCTACCCCGATGACGGGGAAGATATGGACGCGCTGATGCGCAAGTCCGATGCTGCCATGTATAACATCAAGCGCCACGGCCCCAGCGAGGGCTGGTACCGGTATGCCCAGGAAGAAACCTGAATCTGGCCGGGCAGCGCATGACAGCTAACAAGAGCCTGCAGTACGGATGGGTGGTGGTGGGCGCTGCCTTCATCATCACATTCATCACCTGCGGGGTAAATTTCAGCTACGGCGTTTTCTTCCTGCCCATCGTCAACGAGTTCGGCTGGTCGCGGGGTCTGGCCTCCGCGGTTATGCTGGTAGCCGGTCTCGCATATGCGGTCACGCTGCCTTTCACCGGCATATTAGCCGACCGCTACGGCTATAAATGGGTACTGGCCGTATCGGCCGGCTTCCTCAGCCTGGGGCTGATCCTCAGCTCACAGATCCAGGAGCTGTGGCAATTATACGTGTTCACCGGGCTGCTGGTGGGACTCAGCATAAGCGCCTCCTTTGCTATCCCGGTTGCCCTGGTAGCGCTGTGGTTTACCAGGAGGCAGGGCCTGGCCCTGGGCGTTGCCACCCTCGGCATCAGCCTGGGAACGGCCACTATCCCGCTGCTCATAAGTTACCTGATCACGTCGGCCGGCTGGCGGATGACCCTGCTCATGGCGGGCATGGCCGTAGCCGTCCTCTGCATCCCGGCCACCCTGTTGATGCGCAGCCCGCCGCGCAATATGCCCTCAGCAGCAGCCGGCAACAAAGAATCCTCGGCAGGGCAGCAGGCCGAGCCTTCCGACCTGGATACAGGGCTGACGGTCTCCCAGGCCCTCCGCACCGGCCAGTTCTGGATGCTTTTCATTATGTTCCTGCTGTTCCTCTCCAGCCTGGGGCTGGTTATGCTCCACCTGGTGCCTTACGCCGTGGATTCCGGTATAGACCCCGTGCGGGCAGCCGTGCTGCTCACGCTGATAGGTATTTTCGGCATCGCCGGCCGCCTGTCTTCCGGCGTCCTTTCCGACAAGATCGGGATCAAGCCGATCATGCTGTTCTGCACAGTGCTGCTGGGACTGAATATCGCTTTTATAGCCCTGTGCAGCGAACCCTGGGCCTTCTATGTCTTCGCCGCCATTTACGGCATCGCTTACAGCGGGTTCGTCACACAGATGGTGCGCATCACGCGCAAGGTCTTCGGGGGCATTGCGCTGGGCGCCGTGTTCGGCGCGCTCATGGTGTCTGATGGCATAGGCTTCGGCGTCGGACCCTGGGTGGCAGGCAATATCTACGACGCCACAGGCAGCTACCAGGCATCCTTTTTAGCCGCCTCCGCAGGACTGGCCGTCGCCGCCATCCTGGTGATCGCCGTCAGGCCCGCTATAAAAAATATTTGAGCCCACGGCCGCAGACCGTTAACCGCCTGCTCCTGCCCTGCCGGTGATCTCCCTGATCTCCTGGTAGAGCGGCTTGAGCTTGTTGTACATCTTGAGGTAGACCTCGCGGTAGAGCCTTTCATAGACATCGTGCGTATCCCTGTTGGGTTCGAAACAATCACCCAGGTGGGTCATCTCGCTCACCGCTGACTTGAAATCGGCATGTACTTTCACTCCCACCGCCGCATCCATGGCAGCGCCCAGCCCCGAGGCCTCGTAGACGTGGGGCCTGACTGTCGGCAGGCCGAAGATATCCGCCGTAAGCTGCATGGCTGCGTCGCTCTGGCTTCCACCGCCCGCAATGCGCAGGTCGGTGATCTTCACCCCGCTGCGCTTCTCGGTTTTCTCCTTGCCCTCCCTCAGCGCGTAGGCCAGACCCTCCAACATGGCGCGGTAGATGTGGGCGCGGGTGTGCGAGTCGCCGAAGCCGATGATGGCGCCGCGGGCCTCGGGCCCGGGAAAGCGCAGCCCGGGCGACCAGTAGGGCTGCAGCACCAGCCCCTGCGAGCCGGGGGGTACCGACCTGACCAGGTCGTCGAAGAGCACCTCCGGCTCCACGCCTTTCTCATCCGATATGCGCTGCTCGCGCAGGCCGAACTCCTGCTTGAACCAGCTCACCATCCAGTAGCCGCGGAAAATCTGTATCTCGAAGTTGTAGAGCATGGGCACAGCCGCCGGGTAGGG
>JAPLHM010000024.1 GCA_026389635.1 Chloroflexota bacterium
CCTGCTGCTTTCCACGGGGGAGATAGTCTCCAGTACCCTGCTGGCCATGGCGCTACACGCCTTGGGCTTCGGCGCGGTGGCCCTCAGCGGGCCACAGGCCGGTATTTCCACCGACTCTGCCTTCAGCCGGGCCAGGATAACTGGTATAGAACCCAGGCGAATAGTGAAAGAACTGGATAAGGGCAATATTGTGATAGTCGCCGGCTTCCAGGGGATAACTCCCGACAACGACGTCGCCACGCTGGGGCGGGGAGGTTCAGACACAACGGCAGTAGCGCTGGCCGCCAGCCTCAAGGCCAGGGTATGCGAGATATATACAGACGTGGAAGGTGTCTACACGGCAGACCCCCGCCTGGTGCCGGAGGCGCGCAAGCTGGATGAGATAGGCTACGAGGAGATGATGGAAATGGCCACATCTGGTGCCAGGGTCATGCACCACCGCTCGGTGGAGCTCGGCCAGGTGTTCAATATGCCCATACTGGTAGCCTCAAGCATGGTGGAGAAGCCCGGCACGATTATTCATGGAGGGAAAAACATGGAGCAGAGAAATAAGGTAAGGGGCATTGCCCATGACATGGATGTAGCCAAGATCACCGTCGCCGGTGTGCCGGACCGTCCGGGAATAGCAGCCGCGATTTTTACACCGCTGGCAAGGGCCGGTATAAGCGTGGATACCATAGTTCAGAATGCCAGCGCCAACAACATCACTGACCTCACCTTTACCATCATCAAGAAAGACCTTTCCAAGGCCATGGAGATAATAGGGCCCGTGGCCAGGGAAATAGGCGCCAGGGAGTGCCTCAGCGATTCAAAACTGGGCAAGGTATCCATAATTGGCACCGGTATGCAGAATAACCCCGGCTATGCAGCCAAGATGTTCCAGACTCTTTCTACACAAGACATCAACATACAGCTGATCACAACTTCGGAGATACGCATCACCTGCATTCTATCGGAGGACAAGGTCAAAGAGGCGGTTAAAGCCCTGCACAAAGCCTTCGAACTGGATAAGGGTTGAGCCGGCCAGTTATACGCCCACCACTTCCTTGACTGCAGGGATCTTTTCCTTAAGGAAGCGCTCTATACCCTTTTTGAGCGTCATGGTCGACATAGGGCAACCCGCGCAGGCGCCCTTTAGCCTGACACTGACTACGCCGTCCTTTACGTCTACCAGTTCAACGTCGCCGCCGTCGGCCTGGAGGCTGGGGCGGATAATATTTAATACTTCCTGTACCTGTTCTCTCATTAATGCACCTTCTTATTGACTTAATTTAATTTACGTGGTAATTTAGCACCGCTTGAAAAGCCGTGTCAAATTCCTTCCACTGACTATAGTATAGGCATAAGGGTGGAGGAATAAAACGACTTAAATCACAGCGGCCTGAATATAGGCTGTGGTTATAAGTGACAGATTTGCCATGATAAGAATCTGGTATTAAATAAAATGGTTGAAAAAGACAGGTCATCAGATATGTTTATAGCAGGGGTAATCAGGGATGCCTGAACGTGAAGAAGAGAAAGCCAGGATATGGCGGGGACGTATTCAGGAGGCCATAAGGATGGCCACTGAGAACCGCTGGCAGGAGGCTGTTGCCGCAAACCAGGGGATTATCGAGGTTTTCCCTACGGACGTAGACGCTTACAATCGCCTGGGCCGCGCCTACATGGAACTGGGTGAATATAAAAAGGCCAAGGATGCCTACAGTCGGTCCCTCGAGATTTCTCCCAGCAATATAATCGCCAGGAAAAATCTCGACCGGTTGGCGTTGCTCAAAGGAGTCAAGGTCGCGAGCGTGAAGAGGGAGAAGGCCAAGCCCAGTGATTTCATCGCCGATGTAGGTAAGTACGGCATTGTCAGCCTGCTCGAACCTGCCCCTCAACCCGTAATGGTGAAGCTGGCTCCGGGGGAGAAGGTATTTCTGGATACCAAGAACCAGGATACAGTTGTAAAGAACGACCGGGGTGAATACCTGGGAGTGATCGAACCGGAGCACGGGCTACGCCTGGCCAAGCTGCTTAAAGGTGGGAACAAATATATAGCGGCCATTGTCAGCCTTGACCATGATCACAACAGGGTCAAGGTCATCATACGCGAGACCTTCCAACATTCCAGCCAGGCCGGCCGGCTATCTTTTCCAATAAGGGTGACCGAGACCTACCCTGCGCACGTAAAGGATAACCTGCTGAGGCACAGCGCCGGAGAGGAAGAGGGGCTGGAAGAGCCTGATTACAATGAGTCGGAAGATGCCGAGACCGTCCCCGAGGGGTTCTCGATTTACGAAGGATACACAGCGGCGGAAGACCTGCAGCGGCTCGATAACAGCTTTGGGGACGAGGAGTAAAAATGGAATTAGGATTCTCTATAAAACCGATCGGCATAGAAGACGAGATGAAGCGCTCGTACCTGGATTATGCCATGAGCGTAATAGTCTCCCGAGCTTTGCCGGACGTGCGTGACGGTCTCAAGCCGGTGCACCGCCGCATATTATTTGCCATGCACGACCTCAATATGCGCTACAACTCGCCGTATAAAAAGAGCGCCCGCATCGTGGGTGAGGTGCTGGGCAAATACCATCCGCACGGGGATTCCTCCGTTTATGATGCCATGGTGAGGATGGCACAGGACTTTTCCATGCGGTACCGCCTGGTAGATGGCCAGGGCAACTTCGGCAGCGTCGATGATGACCCGCCCGCGGCCATGCGTTATACAGAGGCGCGCTTAGCCAGGATAGCCGACGAGTTGCTACTGGATATCGACCGGGAGACGGTCGACTTCATACCGAACTTCGACGACAGCCTCAAGGAGCCGTCGGTGCTGCCGGCCAGGCTGCCCAACCTGCTGGTTAACGGGTCCTCCGGCATAGCTGTAGGTATGGCTACCAATATACCCCCCCATAACCTCACGGAGATCTGCGATGCCATAATTTATTTAATAGGCAACCCGGATGCTTCGGTAGACGATCTCATGCAATACGTGAAGGGGCCCGATTTTCCCACGGCGGGCATCATCTGTGGTGTGGAAGGTATAAAAAATGCCTATGCCGCCGGGCAGGGCAAGGTAGTACTGAGGGCCAGGGTCGTGGAAGAATCGACCAAAGCAGGCAAAATGCAGCTGGTTGTGACCGAGCTGCCTTATCAGACCAATAAAGCCGAGCTGGTCAAGAAGATTGCCGAGTTGGCCCGGGACAAGAAAATCGAAGGTATCAGCGATGTCCGTGATGAGTCTGACCGCCAGGGCATGCGCCTAGTTATCGGTCTGCGAAAGGACGCGCACCCGGCCAAGGTGCAGAACAACCTCTTCAAGTTCACACCCATGCAGACGGCTTTCTTCATCAACATGATCGCGCTGGTGGAGGGCCAACCGCGCGTTATAAACCTCAAGGAAGCGCTGCAATGCTACGTGGCATTCCGCACCGAGATTATTACCCGCAGGACTAAATATGACCTGCAGAAGGCCAAGGAGAGGGCACATATATTAGAGGGCTTCAAGATAGCCCTTGATCACCTGGATGCAGTGATAAAGACCATTCGGGAGTCGGAAACTGCCGACACGGCTCGCACAAACCTTATGACGGAGTTTTCGCTCAGCCAGTTGCAGGCCCAGGCCATACTTGAGATGCAGCTGCGCCGGCTGGCCAACCTCGAGCGCAAGAAGATATTAGACGAATATAAAGACGTCCTCAAGACCATTAATTACCTGGAGGACCTGCTGTCCCACCCGGAGAAGATACTCGAGCTCATCCGGCAGGACGTGGTGGACCTCAAGGCAAAGCACGGGGACAACCGCCGCACGGTTATAACGCATGACGAGGCGGGCCAGTTCCAGGTGGAGGACCTTATCCCGCACATGGATGTGATCGTAACGTTGAGCGAGCAGGGGTACATAAAGCGCATCCCCGCCGACGTGTTCCGTAAGCAATTACGCGGCGGGCGTGGTGTCAAGGGAATGGTTACGCGCGACAGCGACGACGTGATGAGCTCCATGTCTGCCGACACGCATGACAACCTGCTGTTCTTCACCAACAGGGGTCGGGTTTTCAAGATGAAATGCCACGAGATACCGCAGGACATCGCGCGCACTACCAAGGGCATAAACATCATCAATTTGATCCCCATCGAGGCAAGGGAGAAGGTCACGGCCATGTTCGTGCCGGAAAAGACCGACCCCGGCCTCTTTATGCTCCTGGCCACCTCCAGGGGTATAGTTAAAAAGACCGGGCTGAGCAATTTTACGGATGTTCGCCGCAGCGGCCTTATCGCCATGAAGCTGAAGAACGACGAGGAACTGGTCGGGGTGGACGTCGTGGCCGAATCGGATAAGCTGATGCTGGTCAGCCGCAACGGGCAGGCTGTCAAATTTGACGTGGCGCCCCTGCGTAACGCCTCACGCACCAGCGGCGGAGTGCGGGGCATCAAGCTCAATAAGGGCGACATCGTGGTCAGCATGGGCACCGTGCAACCGGCCGCTGACCTCATTACCGTCACCGAGAACGGCTACGACAAGAAGACCAAAGTGGATAAATTCCCCCTGCATGGCCGCGGAGGAAAAGGTGTGCTGGCCCATAAAGTCAATGCCAAGACCGGGAAAGTCATCGCCGCCAAGTTCGTCCCGCCCGGCTACGAGCTATTCATCACCACCGCCAATGGCGTGCAGCTCAGAATAAACGTGGATGTCGAGAAAGAGACCAAGGTATTGATAGAAGGCGGAAGGAAGAAGAGGCGCGAGGGTGTGCCCGTCAAGGGGCGCATAACGCAGGGCGTCATGCTCTCCAGGCTGGATGAAGGCGACCGCGTCGTCTCCATCGCCCTGGTCGAGAAAGAGAACCTCGAGGAGCAGGCCGCCAAAGAGACCCGCGCCATTACCACTACGCCTCCCAAACCCATGGTTGCCGGCCAGCAGGAACTGCCGTTCGCCTCGTAAATTCCGGCCGGTCATTGCGAGGCCTGAAAGGCCGTGGCAATCTTACAGTATTTAGGAGAGTCGATATGAAACTGGTCTTCATACATGGGTCAGGTGCCTGTGGGGACGTA
>JAPLHM010000277.1 GCA_026389635.1 Chloroflexota bacterium
CAGCTCTTGCGGATTCACGCAGGCTTCCGGCGGCATAATTCCTTTGCCGTACACCTTGCCCCTGTTCATCAGGATGGCGCCCATGGCGGCAGGTATTCCCGTACCCTCTCCCAGCGCCTGGCTCTCAGATGCCATATGGAAGCGGAACTCCTTGTATTTTCCGTCCTTTTTACCCTTGACCACTACCGACGCGCAGCCACGCTGCGCTCCGAAGTTTGTTTCCTTTAATATCCGCTCCCTTTCCCTCAATATGTAGGCAACGGCGAAATCGTAAGGCACCACATCCCGGCCGTTCACCTTGACCGGTTCCCTTGACCCGAGGCCGAGCATGCACATGTCGCGTGTAAGGTCGTAATACTCATTGGGAATGACGGAGCCCTTGTTTGTGACTCTTTTCAGCTTTAAATATTTCGGCATGGTAATCTGTTCGGGGTGGGGATACGGGTAGAGCGGCACCCTGCCAAGGATGGGGAATTCGAATGTCTCCCTGAGCACAATCCCCTCCTTCTCGAAATATTTCACGTATTTAAGCTTGCCATCGAGGAACATCGGAATATCGATCGACATGCAATGAAAGCGGTGGCCGATGACCCCGGCGCCCTCAACTTCTTCGCCTCCGTGGGCGTGGAATATGTCAACTGAATCAGTCTCGTCAAGCAGGCTGTCATGAGCGAGTTTGCCTATCACGTTGGTCACGCCGGGCGAGTTGCCCATGCCGATCAGAGCGGTTATCCCCCTGGATTTAATCTCCCCGTCCAATTCGAGCAATTCGATTGTGACGTCGACATCGTCGCAAACATCCACGTAGTTGATGCCCGCTTCGGCAACAGTTTTAAGGATATTTTTAACGGTGCTGAAGAAAGGTCCCACGCAGTTCAGGACGACGTCAGCCCCTTTTATAGCCCGCATGATGCTCTTTTTGTCAAAAGCATCGAATTTTACAGACTTAACCTTCTTCGAATCGATTTCTTTGGCAAGAAGCCTTGCCCTGTCGATGTTAAAATCGGCGATAACGACCTCGGAAAACTCGTTGTTGCGGGCCAGTGTTTTAACAGCTATGCTGCCGACTGTCCCGCAACCCCCCAGAACAACTACCCTTGCCATATACATCCTCCTCTAAAATTATTAATGCTGATAACGTTTAATGACAGTTTCGCTCGTTTAAGATACGACCCCGATGGACCTTTAACCTTTAGCTTCATTATTTCAGAAAACTCATCCCAGTTCAATTGTAAGAATGGTTAAAGCTCGGGTTGTGGCTTTACTGCTGACCATCGGGGTGGCAGATCACCTTGCTACTATTGATTGTATTTCGCTACCAGACCCCTGGCCGCATCTTCTTTACCACTCGGAATAGGCACGCGTGCCTCTTGCCTCTGCCTACCATGGCGACCGGGAATTGAATATATAAACTCTATATATTTCTGCTGTTCACCTTTAATCTCTATTGTTTCAAGTTTTGATCCCATTACCTTAAAATCATGGAGTCGTCGATTGATATAGATAGCATCGCTTGTAAAGAAAGCCTGCCCCTGACTATTCTTATTCTGCCTGTGGTTATAGTAGGGGAAAAACCATGTCAAGAATCCTGTCAAGGCGATTACCCCAGCCATAGCAATAAATACCCATTGCCCAACAGTAGGCTTGAAAATCCAGTAACCGAACCCGATGACTAATGTAGCAATTGCGATAATGATGAACATTGTCTTTTTGCCTGCTTTCTGACGAGTGTATTCCTCTTCAGTGTATTGCTGCCATTCATCAGGTGAATAGGTCCAGTGTGCCAACGGGTTGTCCTCTTTCAGTATACGGTCAAGCCTCTTGGCCCTTATCGTATAGATGATTGCCACGATTATGCCTATAATAGCCAGTAGAATGCAGATTGATGCTATAGCTACCCCACCAGAGTATATCTTAATGCTGATAAACTGGGGAATAATAAAGATAGCTAACACAGATGCTGCTGTGATTATCCACCATACATTTGCTGTTGTCTGTAGTGGATTAGCCTGCTTGTTGCCCATTTACCGCCTCCTCACAATACGCTGTATTTTTAGCTGGAGATTAGCTGATAATATAACTAAAATCTGGTGTTGTCAATCAGCGAAATGGGACACTTTTTGAATCGAACACTTTGGCATAATCAGGCAAATTAATACTTTCGAAAAGAAATTTCATTAAATAGTTGAGCTTGTGGGAAAAGGGAAAAGGGGAAAATCCCGTATCAGTTGTCTATTGTTTTCAGAATACTTCTGCTTCATCTTAGAGAGCGAACAACAGCTCAAATATAAAAGGAAGCATTTTCAATAACTTCTCAGCCCAGTGTCATGACCAATATAAGCCTATTGTATAATTCCTGGTAATACGATAGAATGCGATTGAGGAATTGAGGCTAGGGAAGAGGCATCTATGGAAAACGTAATTAACAATCCCTCGTAAGGAGAATGCTATGAGACATAAGAGATTGCTTACAATAACGATTTGCTTATTCTTGGCGTCCGTAATGTTAGTTTTGGGCTGCAGAAAATCGGCGGAAGATTATGTGGCCAAGGGTGGAAGTTTATACTTGCAGGGTCAACGGGATGAGGCAATTGCAGCATATAATAAGGCAATAGAGATTAACCCGAAATATGCAAACGCTTACTTAGGCCGTGGGATAGCCTATTATGGGAAGGGTGAATACTACCAGGCCATTGCTGATTGCACTAAGGCAATAGAGTTAGACCCAACGGATGCCCTGTACTACAGCAACCGTGGAATGGCCTATTATAAGTTAGGTGAAAAAGTCAAAGCTGAAGCTGATTTTAAGAGGGCAAAAGAATTGGTGTTTAAGTGAACTCAGTAGTGAACCCCTGAAACTGGATAGCTTAAGTTAGAAAAATGGCGGAATAAAGAGAAAAGAAAGAAGTTCAATTAGCATAACCGTATTTATGGTGATGACTATACAGACAGTCAGGGTTTTGTAAGCGCGGGTTGTTTTTCATTTAAATCATCATACGCACAGCCGATGATCAGGAACAGCCCTGAACCAATCGTGCAACCCCGGCATCGAAGGACCACTGTTTTTAAGGTTTATTATCAAAAATGGGATAGACGGCAGGTTTTTACATACTGTTACTGTGTGGCGCCTTTTATCTTGAGCATACATTGGTCCCTGGCAGCAATAGCTTCCTTGTTGTTCTTATATTTGTCCTCGAGGTCCAGGCTTAAATATTTGTCCCAATCGGCCACTGCAGCCTCCCATTTCTCAAGGTACATATAGACGATTGCCCTGTTATAATACGCCAGTGGGTAGCCAGGGTATATTTTCAGCAGGTTAGTTAAGACTTCGATACTCTTATCATATTGCCTGGCTTCAACGAATGCCGCGCTATACTTGAGATAGGCGCTTTTTAAATATGAAGTATGAAAATCTATGGCTTTGGGCAGATCAGAGCATGCCAGGTCATATTGTTTCGCTACGAAATAAGCGTTCCTGAGGTGGGCCTTCATGATTAGATATTACACGCTTGTTCTTTAACACTAATAAGATAATAAAACCCAATGGTACCAGCCAAAGAAACGCCCATCCCCAGCTACGGCCTTTTTGAATACATGCCCATATGCTAACACCTAATGATAGTAAAACCGCTGTAATCAAGAAAATTACTGCACCAATTGTCATTACCGGATAAGATGGGGACGCCATCCATCCTTGCGATATCGCAAGACCCACAGCAAAGGCATAGATCATCCACATTACACAACCGGCTCCAATCGCAAGTATCCAACCAAATACCATAGCCCAATTCAGATGCATTTTAAGCCAACTCATTTAATACCCCCCCCGTTTAGATATGTTCTTCATGCCCGTCATTATAGACTATCTGCAGGAAATAACAATAGACCGTTTTAACTCTGAGCTACGGTGATATAATGGATTTGATCGACGATGGGAGGGGTGAAATGCCTATTGCGAAGGTTGGTGACATCAATTTATATTACGAGGTCCATGGGAGCGGGGAACCCCTGGTGCTGATAATGGGTTTTGGGTTACGAGGTGGTCATTGGTTTGCCATTCAGGATGTTTTGGCCAGGGGATACGGTGTCATAGTAATTGATAACCGGGGTACTGGACGGAGTGACAAACAGGAAATGCCGTACACCGCTAAAATGATGGCCGGGGATGTCGTAGGCCTGTTGGATGTGCTTAGAGTTCGCGGAAAATAATCCCTCCATCGAACGTTTTGTATCCACTTACTGTGAGTATCCAACGCCTGTACAGGTATTTGGATTCCACAGCAATGTCTTTTTAACCCTCGATACTTACGAACGGTTGCCGGATATTAAGGCCCCGACCCTGGTTATTACGGGCTCCAAAGATCTTATAATCCCGTTTGAAAACTCGAAGCTGCTGGCTTATAGGATACCTGATGCCGAGCTGGTGATGATTGAGAATGCCGGACACGGGCTCTTCATCAGCGATCCAACAGATAAAGCAGTTAACATAGTCCTGGGCTTTCTGCAGCGGCACTCGAAATCTCGTGTGGACAACTAAAAATTAGATATATCCACATCAACATCTGGCCTTATTGACCTTCTACAACCTTTCTATTATCGTCGCCTCACTTGGCAAATCGACAGAACAATAATTCAATAGGCTGCGACAATGACAATAATAGCTACGATCGAAGCTGGCAGTCAAAAGGTAATGGGTTCGAATCCCGTCAACTACGGCAGTAATTATTTCTCAAGAAATACTGCAAGGAGTTATATCAGGGCCAGAAAACCCACAGGTCACCCCGTAATAGGTTCATTTGCCATGAATACAAAACTACTATTTTATGAACTATCACACTTTCTACTTTGAAGAGCACGCCTCACCTCCTCATGGCTAACACCGTATTCTTTAGAAATATAACGTAGGCTTCTGCTGTGATGGCGTGCAACAAGATCAGGCCATAGTGATGATGGAAGATTGTGCCGAGTGTAAGTTAGAGCAGGCAGTATGACTGGATATAGGCCAGATTCAAAATAATGAAGATACGACCCCGATGGGATTCGAACCCACGATCTCCACCGTGACAGGGTGGCATGTTAGACCGCTACACCACGGGGCCATGAACAAGCTCAAGACGCGGCAGGGCGAGGCTGAAAACTGCTCTAAAAGTCTATCAACATAATACGACAGGTGTCAAACCAGAGATTATTACATACAAACAATTGATTTATCACCCTTTTTATTATAAGCTTACACTTGATTCGCAAGTATTTACAGAGTGTGGATAATATGATTACTTTGATACGACGCAGTTGGAAAATGGCGGTCTCCCCAGGGATGCTGCCGGTTATTTCAGTATTACTGCTCGCAATGCTGTCCGGCATACTGTTGATGCCTTCCCGCGCCTATGCCACGTCAATTGCACTGGACCCCGTCTCGGGCCAATCAGGCACGCAGATTACCCTGACCGGTGACGGGTTCATAGGTAAGATGGCGACAATCTACTGGGATGATAAGAAAATTGCTCAAAACGTTCCCATTTCCAAGTCGGGACAGATCAATTATCAATTCGAGGTGCCGCCTGCATCCAGGGGCAGCCACACTGTGAAGGTAACAGATGACAGCAACTGGTCAAATATAACCGCTTCCTCCAACTTTTCAGTCAGTCCAAGCATTATCAGCGAGCCCCCCTGGGGCAAGATCAATACACGTATATTCATGTTCGGCTACGGCTTTGCGCCCAACGAGGGCGGAATAAAATTCACATGGGACGGCAAGCCGCTGTCCAAATCGCCTATCCAGGCTGATAAACTGGGCGCATGGAGCATGCAGTTCGACGTGCCCACCGCGCCAAAGGGCGAATACATCATCAATGCCTCCGGTGACTCCACCGCTCCGGGCGAAGTCACCGCCCTGAAATTTACTGTCTCGCCCTTCTGCAAATCAACGCCCGCATCAGGACCTGTGGGAACTAAAATAACCATCACAGGCGTAGGTTTCAGGCCGGGCGAAGACGGGCTAACCTTCACGTGGGACGGGCCCATAATCGATACCAATGTGGTGGCCCAGCCAAACGGTACATTCAGCTTTGTCATCACTGTACCGCCGTCTGTCAAGGGAAGACACATACTGGGCATTTACGGCAGCAGCTTTACACCAATCGGAATTGTGCCTGACCTTGAATTTGAAGTCACCCCCGGCATTCGGCTCAAGCCCAGCGGCGTCATCAACAGCAGGGACCTGAGGATAGACGGAAGCGGGTTCAATGCCGATGAGATTATCGCTATCAAATACGATACACTGTCAACGGACGCCACAGCCACTACCGATGCTAAAGGCAATTTCGGCCTGACCATGAAGGCACCCTCCAGGCCGGGCAAAGAACACACCGTGGAAGCGGCGGGGAACAAGGGCGGCGTTGCCCAGGCCAGCTATACGTCGGGTTCATTGCCGCCACCGTCAATTCAGCTTCTCTCCCCCGGTCCCGGGGCCACCTTATACATTTATAATTCTGTATTAGATGCCATGGCAGGAATGCTTAAGTCACCGGGCAGCCTGTTCGGGATTGGCCCCACCCCACAGCAAGGCGGCGCCGATACTTCCCTTGCCGTGATGACCTGGTCAGCAGACGCGGTCCAACCCGGGCTCAAATACTCTCTGCAAATATCAAAAATGCCTGATTTCACCGGCATGGCCGTCCAGAAAGACAATGTAAGCGGCGCCTCATTTAACCTGTTACAATCCATGCTGCCCGCTGCAGGGACATATTACTGGCGTGTCAGGGCAGTCAACGATGCGGGTGATATCGGGCCGTGGTCTAACTCCTGGAAATTCGACTCGTCGGCCGCCTCACCCCTGGTACTGGCTATTATTTTTACCATTATAGTGCTGTTACTGGCTATAATAATCTTCGGCATCATAGCGCTGGTCAGCAGGAGCAGGTACAGCTAAGGGACTGATACCTGCTGATTTTTCATTTTAATACGATGACGCAGTTAGAATTTGCCCGCAAAGGGATGGTCACTCCCGAGATGAAACAGGTTGCCAAAGCCGAGCAACTCGATGATGGCTACCTCTGCCGGAACATAGCCTCAGGCAGTGCTGTGATCCCTGCCAATGTCAATCACCGGGTGAGCGGCGCCTGCGGCATCGGAAAGGGACTCAAGATTAAGGTCAATGCCAATATCGGCACTTCGTCCGACGTGGGCACAATCACGGGTGAACTGGAAAAACTCCAGGTATCGATCAAGTACGGGACCGACACGGTCATGGACCTCAGCACGGGCGGTGATATCAGGACGGTGCGGCGGGCCATTTTGAAGCAGAGCAGCGTTCCCATCGGCACAGTCCCCATATACCAGGCTATGATCGAGGCCGGCGAAAAGTATGGGCCGATTGTCAAGGCCACGGCTGACGATATATTCAGGGCCATCGAGGAACAGGCCGCTGAAGGGGTAGACTTTATCACGGTTCACTGCGGCGTAACTCAAAGTGCCGTAAAGTCTTTGAAAAGCCAGCGCCGCGTGACAGACGTGGTCTCGCGGGGAGGGGCTTTCCTGCTGGGCTGGATGCTTTACAACGAGAAAGAGAACCCGCTTTACGAAAACTATGACCGGCTCCTCGATATCGCTGTCAGGTATGATGTTACGCTGAGCCTGGGTGACGGCATGAGGCCGGGCAGCCTGGCCGATGCCTCCGACCGTCCCCAGATACAGGAGCTGATCACGCTGGGTGAGCTGGTAGAGCGTGCCTGGGAGGCAGGGGTACAGGTCATGGTGGAGGGACCGGGGCACCTGCCATTGGACCATATCGCAATGAATATGCAGTTGCAGAAGAGCCTGTGCAAAGGGGCGCCCTTTTATGTGCTCGGACCGCTGGTAACAGACATAGGCGCCGGCTATGATCACATCACCGGCGCCATCGGTGGGGCCATTGCGGGCGCATACGGTGCGGATTTCCTCTGCTATGTGACACCGGCCGAACATCTTTCTCTTCCCGATGTTGAGGACGTCAGGAACGGGGTAATTGCCTCCCGTATAGCCGCTCACGCGGCGGACATCATCAGGAGCCACGGCAGGGCGGCGGATTGGGACCGCAAAATGTCCACGGCCCGCAAAGGCCTGGACTGGGATGCGCAGGCCGATTTATCCATCGATCCCGAAAAGGCCAGGGAAGTCCGGTCCAGATATGCGGTGAAGGGGCGTGCCTGCAGCATGTGCGGGGAATACTGCGCCATGGACCTGGTTGAAAAGTACCTGGGAATTTCAGCCAATAAATGTTAAAAGGGATACTATGTCGTTAGATGAAGGCAGAAGTAATTTCGATCGGCACTGAGCTCCTGCTCGGCGAGATAACGGATCTGAACGCCGCTTATCTGGCCAGCCAGCTGCCTTTACTCGGAATAGATCTGCATTTTATATCCACCGTAGGTGACAACAGGCAAAGGCTCATCGAAACCCTCAGTCATTCCTGGCAGAGGTCTGACATCATTATCACCACGGGAGGGCTGGGGCCAACTGAGGATGATATCACCCGCGAGGCAATCGCAGATTTTTTCGGGGAACCCATCTCGATCGACCAATCCCTGGTAAGCCAGTTCAAGGAATTGTTCAGCCTTTT
>JAPLHM010000308.1 GCA_026389635.1 Chloroflexota bacterium
GCCACACATCACCGTCCAGGCGTCGTTATTGATAAAGAGAAACCCGATAAAGAACAATATGACCAGACAGATTATTATGTCCCACCTACCCAGTGCCAGCAGGGTTCCGCCGAATACAGCGAGCGCCTTGCCGCCGCGCAAGCCCAGGAAGGGGGAATAGGCGTGACCGAGCACTGCACAGATAGCGATGACATAGCCGACAGGCTGCGCATATCCCAGTATGTATTCAGCAGTTAAAATGAAAGGCATCCCTTTAAGTATGTCAGCCATGAGAGCCATAACACCCCACACCCTACCCCCAGCCTTGAATACGTTGGATGCCCCCGGGTTGCCATCCCCGAATTCCCTTATGTCCTTGCGCAGTTTCGCCCTGCCGATCCACAGCGAAAACGGGCAGGCTCCAAGGAAGAAGGCAGCTACAGCCAACAAAACCACTATCGCCGTATCGATCATAATAAACTCACGATCGCCCGTACGTTGCCTTTCGGACGACGGCAAGTCTATAAAAAAAGGAACTGGGTGTCAAGCCTCGGGGGTTTCATCGTCGATGCCGGCTGCGGCACCTCGAATCAGAGATCCGCACTGTTCAAATACTGTCCCTGTTCAGCCTGTCATACATCTTCCTGTTGTTCTTATAGATATTCAGGAATTCACCCATGAGTTCGGTATAAATACCCCGGTTGGCCGGGTCAGGCTGAAATAGCCGGTCATATTTAATTAGCTGGGGAATGTCATCAAAGCTGATGTGCCCCAGTCCACAAGAGGCGATGAAGGCAGCGCCCCGCGCGTTGGCATGTATCGGCTGCATGACCTTTTTTATGTTACGGTCGAGCACGTCGGCGAAGATCTGGCACCATACATCGGACTGCGCCCCGCCGCCGATGATGCTGATATCCTGCATTCGCCTGCCAATGAATTTTTCAACGTATTTAAGGTTCCATGCAGTATTATAAGCAACACCCTCAAAAAAGGCCCTGACTATGTGGTCCGTGTTGGTAGTCAGCGAAACGTTGAAAAGCCCGCCGCGCAGTGTCTTGCTGTCTACAGGGCTCCTCTCTCCGTTAAACCATGGCGTTACAATCAGCCTGCCCGAGCCCGCAGGCACTGATGATGCTATCTCGTCCATTTTTCTGTAGGAGTCTTCGGGTGGGCTGCCTTTGCGCAAACTGTTTTCATAATATATGATGTTTTTTAAAAGGTAAGAAAGGGACCCGCCTGCGATGTCCTGCTCATTGATGCACTGGTACTTGCCCGCTATGGCTGTGGGCAGGGTGGCGATGTTGTGGAACATATCCGTCTTTTTGAAAGGTGTGATGCACTCTATCCACGAAGATGTGCCGACATAAAGGTGCCCCTCGAAGTCCCTTACCGCGCCGGACCCCACCAGTGCCGACTGGTGATCCGGTGACCCTGCAATCACCTTCACCCCGCTTTTCAGTCCCAACTCGGCGGCGACATCCGGTTTTATCCTGCCGATACAGTCTGTAGATTTTATCAGGTCGGGCAGTTTGTCCCTGTCCACACCAAATTTTTTTATCAGTGCATCGCAGTACCTGATATTGTTTATGTCTCTGGTATCTGTGATCCAGAAAAGCATGATCGAGTCAAAGGTCGCGGCAAACTCGCCAGTAAGCCGGAGGTTAAGGTAGTCCTTGCTGCCCAGGAATTTATATGTTTTTTCGTAGATGCGCGGCAATTCGTTTTTAACGTAGAGGACGTGGGCTATGTCGTCCTTGCCTGAAAGGGATGGCCCTCCGCCTGTGATTGAAATCCACTTCAGTACGTTGGCCAGCCCGTATCCCTCGACAGGCGGGAACCCCGACATCACCTTCCTGATATACTTCGCCCCCCTTGAATCCATCCATGTCAGGCTATTCATAAGGTGATTGCCGGCCCTGTCGACCGGCACGGTAGTGGAAAAGGTGCTGGATACGCAAACCGCCTCGATTTGCCCGGCTATTGAGCTTTGCCTGCCCAGGAGTATCTTTGCCGATGTTAAAAGCGCCCTCCACCAGTCATCGGGATCTTGCTCCGAACCCCCTCCGGGGATGTTGGTCACCGCTGTCGGCTCAAACTGGTGATCGACTATCCGGCCATGGAGGCTGACAATGGCCGTCTTGAACCCCGAAGTGCCATGGTCAAAGGCCAGAATATAGCCGTCATTCTCAGGGTTCATAATCAGATATCAAACTTGCTGATATTGCCATGCTCGTCAACGGCTTCCACTATAAAGCCGCCGAAGGATTTGCCGCCCTCCTTCTGTTTATCAAGAGTCATCACCTCGGGCAGCAGTGCCAACAGCTCTTGCGGATTCACGCAGGCTTCCGGCGGCATAATTCCTTTGCCGTACACCTTGCCCCTGTTCATCAGGATGGCGCCCATGGCGGCAGGTATTCCCGTACCCTCTCCCAGCGCCTGGCTCTCAGATGCCATATGGAA
>JAPLHM010000118.1 GCA_026389635.1 Chloroflexota bacterium
GCCGACTCCCATGCCAGGGGTGCGTTTATCGGCCTCTCGCTAAGGCATACGCGGGCACACATGGCCAGGTCCGTCATGGAAGGCATCACAATGAGCCTTAAGGACTGCCTGGAATTGGGCCGGCAGTGCGGCGTTTCTGCCTCGCGTATATATTTCTCTGGCGGTGGGGCGAAGAGCTCCTTCTGGCAGCAGATGGCGGCGGATATATTCGGCGCCGCTGTGGCCAGGACCAGCAGCGATGAGGGCCCCGCTTACGGCGCGTGCATACTGGCAGGCGTCGGGGTGGGACTGCACAAATCGGTTGAAGAAGCCTGCGCCGCCTTCATCAGGGTCAAAGACCAGTTGCAGCCGGATATTTCGATGGAGGACAGGTACAGGAACCTTTACGGCCTGTATCACTCACTTTACCCTGCCCTGCAGGGATTTTATGAGCAGGATGCCTCCTTTATAAACAGTTATTCATAGTCACAGGGGGCCCTGCCGGAGGAGACACAAAGATGGAGATTTACCAGGACGCTTCCAGGTCTGCCGCCGAAAGGGCGACGGACCTGTTATCCAGGATGACTTTCGAGGAGAAGATCGCCCAGATCGGGTCGGTCTGGGCCATGGAGGTACTGGAGGACAGGAAGTTCTCGGCAGGCAAGGCGGCCGTGCTGATGAGTAATGGCCTTGGCCAGGTCAGCCGCGCAGGTGTCGGCACGGCGCTGAAGCCTGCGCAGATAGTTGAATTTGTCAACGACCTGCAGAGGTTCCTGGTGGAAAACACCAGGCTGGGCATTCCGGCCATCGTCCACGAAGAGTGTCTGACCGGTTTCACGGCCAGGGAGGCAACCATCTTCCCCCAGATAATCGGCATGGCCGGCACATGGGAGCCGGAACTGGTACAAAGAATGACCGAGGTTGCCCGGAGACAGATGCTGGCCGTTGGCGTACGGCAGGGGCTTTCGCCTGTGCTGGACGTTGCCCGCGACCCCAGGTG
This sequence comes from Chloroflexota bacterium, assembly GCA_026389635.1. GTDB lineage: Bacteria > Chloroflexota > Dehalococcoidia > GIF9 > UBA5629 > CAIMUM01. Next base: position 980 of record JAPLHM010000118.1, read on the forward strand.
GGGCAGGATCGAGGAGACATTCGGCGAGGACCCCTATCTCATTGCCAGGATGGGGGTTGCCTATATCAGGGGATTACAGGGAGCCGATATCAGGGACGGCGTTATCGCCACCGTAAAGCATTTTGCCGGCTACGGCAAGTCCGAGGCCGGCCTCAACCACGCCCCCTCAGATATACCTCCGCGCATGCTGAGAGAGGTTTACCTTTACCCGTTTGAAAAAGCTGTGCGTGAGGCCGGTGTACTCTCAGTCATGAACGCCTACCAGGAGATCGATGGGATCCCCTGCACAGCATCGAGGGAACTGCTGACGGAGATACTGCGCGAGGAGTGGGGCTTCGATGGCATCGTGGTATCCGATTACTACGCGGTGCTCATGCTCAACACCTTCCACCGTGTGGCACGTGATGGGACTGAAGCGGCAATGATAGCCATATCCGCGGGAATAGATATGGAACTCCCCAGGGGCGATTGCTTCACGGTGGCCCTCCAGAAAAAAATAGACTCAGGGGAACTCTCCGCGGGCGTCATAGACCGGGCAGTGTCAAGGGTGCTCAAAATGAAGTTCATGCTCGGCCTTTTCGAAAAACCTTACACCATACCGCCCGATGTAAAAAAGATATTCGATACTGCGGCCGACAGGGAGCTGGCACTGGATGCTGCGCGCAAGTCCATCGTGCTGCTTAAGAACGATGGTGACCTGCTGCCGCTGTCCAAAAAGGCCGGAAAGATCGCTGTTATCGGCCCGGCCGCGCACAACGCCAGAAATCAGCTCGGTGACTATACCTACCCGGCGCATATCGGCTTTACCGCCATGACCGCGCAAACACTCAATTGTCACCTGCCGGCGGAGGACGTTAAGCCGGACCTGGTACCCGTGAGAGTAGTCACCTTGCTGGAAGGGATTAAATCCAGGGCGGGCCGGGATTTGGAGGTACTTTACGCTGCCGGCTGTGATTACAAAGGTAGCTCCACCGGCGGGATCGCGGAAGCGGTTGAACTGGCCGGCAAGTCGGATGTCGTGGTCCTGGCGCTGGGGGGCAAGTCCGGCTTGACCCCTGAATGCACCTGCGGTGAGATGCGCGATTCCACCGACCTGCACCTTCCCGGTGTACAGGAGCAACTGGCAAAGGCGGTCTGCGCTGCGGGCAGGCCGGTGGCGCTGGTAGTCATGGACGGCAGGCCGCTGGAACTGGATTGGATGGCCGAAAAGATACCGGCCATACTGTGGGCGTGGAAGCCGGGCGAGGAGGGCGGCAACGCCCTGGCAGACGTCCTTTTCGGCGATTACAACCCCGGCGGTAAGCTGCCTGTGACCTTTCCGCGCAAGGTCGGGCAGGTTCCCCTGTACTACGGCCTCAAGCCTTCCGGCGGCAAGTCTCAATTCTGGGGTGATTACACCGATTGCCCGGCCGGCCCACTGTACGAGTTCGGCTACGGCCTAAGCTATACAACTTTTGAGCTGGTCAACCTGCAGGTTTCGCCCGCCCGCGTAAAACCTGACGGTCTGGTGACTGTAACATGTAATGTGAAAAATACAGGCGGCAGGCCGGGGGATGAGGTGGTGCAGCTCTATATCAACGACGCCTTCTCCAGCCTGACGCGTCCCGTGCTGCAATTGAAGGGGTTCAGGCGCGTCAGCCTGCAGTCCGGCCAGGCCGCGGAAGTAGTATTTGAACTGCCCGTAGAGGAGCTTGCCTTTTATGACGTCGATATGAAGCTGGCGGTGGAGCCGGGCCTGTTCAGGGTTATGGTGGGCACATCATCCAAAAATATTGCCCTGCGCGGGGATTTCACGGTCGAGGCCTGACAGGTCACCCCGTATGACAGATCCTCATACACCTGTCGATGCCGGCCAGGTCTTTGACCAGTGTAACGTCTGATCCGGGCAGCATGTCCCGGACAATGGGCATTAACTGCTCCTCCTGGCCCACCCCTATTTCGAGGAAGAGGGCGCCGCCGGGGGCCATTTTGTCCTTCACCCGGGAGAGCATCGCCTCGATAACTTCAGTGCCGCGGTCACCCCCGTCCAGGGCTACCATCGGCTCGTGCAGGTAAACCTCGGGCTGAAGGCCAGCCAGCTCTACGCTCCGTATATAGGGCAGGTTGGCCACGATCAAATCCAGCTTTTGATTAATTTGCTCCAGTAAATTCCCCTGCACCAGTATGATTCGGTCATCGAGGCCGT